>DAORHX010000124.1:0-9332 GCA_035438245.1 Rubrivivax sp. | reverse complement strand
TAGACGGCGGTCAGCCCGGTCGTGCGGTCGCACAGGTTCGTCGGCAGGTAGCGCGGCTCGCCGGTCACCCGGCCCACGAGCGAGGGCAGCGAGACGGCGCCCTGGATCAGGTCGTCGAGCGCGGGCTTGCCGGCATAGCGCCCGCCCTCGCCGAAGCCGTAGGCGCCGCAGTAGATGATGCGCGGATTGATCTTGGCGACCTGCTCGTAGCCCAGGCCCAGGCGCCCCATCGACGCCGGCCGCAGGTTGAAAAGCAGCACGTCGGCACCCTCGATCAGGCGCTCGAGCGCGGCCAGCGCGTCGCCGTCGCGCAGGTCGAGCACGACGCTGCGCTTGTTGCGGTTCAGCGCCAGGTACATCGGCCCCATGCCGGGTTTATTCTTGCTCGGGCCGATGTGGCGCACCGTGTCGCCTTCGGGCGATTCGACCTTGATCACGTCGGCGCCGAAGTCGGCCAGGATCTGCGAGGCGAAAGGCCCCATCACCACGCCTGTCATGTCGATGACGCGCACACCCTCCAGCGGGCCGCTGCGCGTGCCCGACTCGTCCTTGCTCTGCATCATGTCTCCCGTGCCGCCGGCTTGAAGTAGTCGGGCATGCCGGCGGGCCAGAAGTCGCCCCACAGGACCATGCCGCCGTCGATGTTGAGGGTCTCGCCGGTGATGTACTTGCCCGAAGGCGCGGTCAGGTAAATCACCGCCTCGGCGACGTCCTGCACGTCGCCGGCGCGCTTCATCGGATTGGTGCGGAAGAGGCCGCCGACGTTCTCTTCCCGGTAGTTGTTGAAGCCGTTGCTCTCGATCGCGCCGGCGCCGATGCAGTTGACGCGGATGCCGTGCTCGGCCCACTCGACCGCCAGCGTCTTCGACAGCGCGATCACCCCGGCGCGCGACGCAGCGGTGTGCGCCATGCCGGGCAGGCCGCGGTCGACGGCGGCAGCGATGGTGACGATGCTGCCGTCGCGCTTGCCCTGCGCCACCCAGCGACGCGCGGCGTTCTGCATCATGTACCAGGTGCCGTTGAGGTTGGTGTCGATGACGGCGTTCCAGCCCTTGTCAGTGAAGTCCATCGCATGCGCGGCGAACTGGCCGCCGGCGTTGTTCACCAGCACGTCGATGCTGCCGAAGCGCTGCCACACCGCGTCGAACAGGCCTTCCACCTGGGCCGGGTCGCGGATCGTCATCGAGTGCACCATCACCTCGCGGCCGGACAGCGCGCGCAGCTTGTCGGCGCAGTCCTCCAGCGCGTCGGGCTTGCGGCCGCAGACGACCAGCGTCGCGCCCAGGCGCGCCAGCAGGAAGGCGATGGCCTTGCCGATGCCGCTGCCGGCGCCAGACACGAGCACCACCTTGCCGGCATAGAGGTCGTCGCGGAAGACGGTGGGCAGCCGGGCCAGCGCGCTGTCGCCGGGGCCGAAGCGCGGTTCGGTCTCGTTGCTGCTCATGACTGACGCCCCTCGGTGAAGTACGCTGGCTGCGGGATCGTCCACAGGTCGCCCCAGAGGATGCCGCCGCCGTCCACGTTGAGCAGCTCGCCGTTGACGAACTTGCCGGTCGGCCCGGTGAGGTAGACCACCGCGTGCGCGATGTCCTGTACGTCGCCGTGGCGCAGCATCGGGTTGCCGCGCGAGAAGTTGCGGCGCGCCTCGTCGGAGTAATGCTGGAAGCCGCTGCTCTCGATCACGCCCGGCGCCACGCAGTTGACGCGGATGCCGTGCTGCGCCCACTCGACCGCCACCGTCTTGGACAGGTAGGTCACCGCCGCGCGCGCCGCGCAGCTGTGCGCCACGCCGGGGAAGCCGCGCTGGAAGGTCAGCACGATGTTGACGATGCTGCCGGGCTGGCCGGTGTCGCGCCAGCGCTGCGCGGCGGCGTGCATCATGTACCAGGTGCCGTTGAGGTTGTTGTCGATCACCGCCTTCCAGCCGTTCGGGCTGATGTCCAGCGCCGCCTTCGGGAACTGGCCGCCGGCGTTGTTGACCTGCACGTCCAGCCGCCCGAAGCGCTCCCAGGTGGC
Source organism: Rubrivivax sp. (assembly GCA_035438245.1). Classification (GTDB taxonomy): domain Bacteria; phylum Pseudomonadota; class Gammaproteobacteria; order Burkholderiales; family Burkholderiaceae_C; genus Rubrivivax. The sequence goes on along the minus strand of DAORHX010000124.1, from coordinate 7,316 downwards.
ATCGACGAGGGCGCCGACGGCCGCGCTGTCGCGGATGTTGACGGTCTGCACCAGCACGTCGGGGCTGCCGAGCTTGCGCAGCCACAGCTCGCAGGCGTCGAGCTTGGCGCGGTCGCGCCCGCAGATCACGAGGCGCGCGCCGAGCCGCGCGTAGAGGAAGGCGATGGCCTTGCCGATGCCGCTGCCGGCACCCGAGACCATCACCACCTGGCCGTCGAACAGGCCAGACTCGTAAACCTGCGGCTGCGCGGCGAGGGTGGCCTCGTCGAGGCCGAAAGAAGTGTCGCTCATGGAGGTCTTGGTCACATGCCGGCGTAGTTGGGCCCGCCGCCGCCTTCGGGGGTCACCCAGACGATGTTCTGCGTCGGGTCCTTGATATCGCAAGTCTTGCAGTGCACGCAGTTCTGGGCGTTGATGACGAGGCGCTGCGCGCCGTCGTCGGCCCGGACGAACTCGTACACGCCGGCCGGGCAGTAGCGGCTCTCGGGGCCGGCGAAACGGGCGAGGTTGGTAGCCACGGGCACCGCCGTGTCCTTCAGCGTCAGGTGCGCGGGCTGGTTCTCTTCGTGGTTGGTGTTGCTGATGAACACCGACGAGAGGCGGTCGAAGCTGAGCACGCCATCGGGCTTGGGGTAGGCGATCGGCGTCGCCTGGTCGGCGGGCAGCAGGAATTCGTGGTCGCGCCGCGTGGCGTGCAGCGTCCAGGGCGGGCTGGCGACACCGAGCTTGGGCAGCAGCCACTGCTCGATGCCCGTCATCAGGTTGCCGAGCCACTTGCCCTTCTTGAACCAGAGCTTGAAGTTGCGCGTCTGCTGCAGCTCGTCGTTGAGCCAGCTCTTTGCGAACGCCTCGGGGTAGGCGGCGAGTTCGTCGCGCTGTCGGCCGGCCGCGAGCGCCGGGGCGAGGGCCTCTGCGCACAGCATGCCGCTCTTGATCGCCGCGTGGCTGCCCTTGATGCGCGCGGCGTTCAGGTAGCCCGCGTCGCAGCCGACCAGCGCGCCGCCCGGAAACACCGTCTTCGGCAGCGCCTGGGGTGTGCCGTTGTTGATGGCCCGCGCGCCGTAGCCGACGCGCTTGCCGCCTTCGATGTGCGCGCGGATGGCCGGGTGCAGCTTCCAGCGCTGCAGTTCCTCGAAGGGGCTGAGGTAGGGGTTGCGGTAGTCGAGCCCGACCACGAAGCCCAGCGTGACCTTGTTGCCGCCCAGGTGGTAGAGGAAGCCGCCGCCGAAAGCGTCCGTCATCGGCCAGCCGGCGGTGTGCACCACGAGGCCGGGCTTGGCGCGCTCTGGGGCGATCTCCCACAGCTCCTTGATGCCGATGGCGAAGCTCTGCGGGTCGCGCCCCTCGTCGAGCCGATAGCGCGCGATCAGCTGCTTGCCCAGGTGGCCGCGCGCACCCTCGGCGAACACGGTGTACCTGCCGACCAGCTCCATGCCGAGCTGGAACGACCCGGTCGGTTCGCCGTCCTTGCCCACGCCGACATTGCCGGTGGCCACGCCGCGCACCGCGCCCTGTTCGTCGTAGAGCACCTCGGCGGCGGCGAAGCCGGGGAAGATCTCCACGCCCAGCGCCTCGGCCTGCTGCGCCAGCCAGCGCACCACGTCGCCCAGCGAAATGACGTAGCAGCCGTCGTTGTGCAGGTTGCGCGGCACCAGCCAGTCGGGCGTGCGGGTCGTCCCGGTTTCCGAGAGGAACAGCACGTCGTCGCCGGTGACCGGCTGCGTGAGCGGTGCGCCCAGCGCCTTCCAGTCGGGGATCAGCTCGGTGATCGCGCGCGGGTCCATCACCGCGCCCGACAGGATGTGCGCGCCGGGCTCCGAGCCCTTCTCGATCACGACGACCGAGGCGTCGGCGTTCAGCTGCTTGAGCCGGATCGCGGCGGCCAGCCCGGCCGTGCCGGCGCCGACGACGACCACGTCGTATTCCATGGCCTCGCGCGGGCCGAACTGTTCGATGAGTTGCTGCGGGTTCACTGCGGCTGTCGCGGCGCGTGCGCGCCGTGGTTCAAGTCTGCGTCCCGGGGACGGGCAGCGAGCGATCAGGCCCCTGACCGCGCTTGTAGGCCATCAGCGTGCGCTTGAAGGTGCACACCACCACGCCGTCCTGGTTGAAGCCCTCGGTGGCGACCGTCACCACGCCGACGTTCGGGCGCGACTTCGATTCGCGCTTGTCGAGCACCGTGGAGCGCGAGTAGACGGTGTCGCCTTCGAACACCGGGTGGGGCAGGCGAACCTCGTCCCAGCCGAGGTTGGCAAACACGTTGTACGAAACGTCGATCACCGTCTGGCCGGTCACCAGCGCGAGCGTGAGGCAGGAATTGACCAGCGGCCGGCCGAACTCGGTCTTGGCCGCGTAGTGCGCGTCGAAGTGGACGTTGGCGACGTTCTGGGTGAGCAGGGTGAACCAGATGTTGTCCTGCTGCGTGAGCGTGCGGCCGAGCGGATGCCGGTACTCGTCGCCGATCTCGAAGTCTTCGAAGAAGCGCCCCTGCCAGCCGGGCACGACGGTCATGCAGGTTGCTCCTTCAAGAAGGTGCCGTCGAAGACGATCGTCGTGATCTGCTTGACGAAGTCTTCGAACGAACCCTTCTGCGGGTTGTACCACTCGACCGTCCAGTTCAGCGCGCCGATGACGAACAGACGCACGATCGGCGCGCCAACGTCGGGCCGCAACTCGCCATGCCGCAGCGCATCGTCGAGCAGGCTGTCCCACAGATCGGTGTATTCGCGGCGGATCCTGCGGTGGCGGTTCTTCGCCGCAGCCGGGATCTGGCCGTAGATCCGGATGTTGGCTGACGTGAAGTCGCCAAGGTGCAGCAAGCCCCACAGGTGTCCTTCGATGGCGGCCGCGAACTTCTGGCGTGCGCTCGCGTCGGCAGGCAGCGCAGAGAGGCGCTCGCGAACGGCGGCGGCAACGCCGAGGATGCCCTTGTCCAGGACTTCGCCGAGGATCTGCTCCTTCGATTCGAAGTGGTAGTAGATGCTGCCGGCCTTAATCCCCGCCGCGTCGGCGACCTCGCGCAAGGTCGTTGCGGCATACCCATGGTGCCGGAACAGGCGTGCCGCTTCGAGCAGGATGCGTTCGCGGGTCGCGTTGTCAGGCTCGACGGCGGGGGAGGCTTCGCGGGTCTTGGTGGACATTTCGGCGGTCAGTTAGGCTGTGATACCGCTGATCGTAGCGAATTACTCGTTGTGGCAAGATAAGGGTTGCGGCAGCTAACTAACGTATGTTCGATACATGGTAGACTATCTGCGGTGCTGATGGCAAGAGCCGCGCGATGCGCGGCGGTGCGTACACCTGCCGTTCGACCGACCCATCGACCCTAGGAGCCTGCAAGATGCTGTTCAACCAAGACCAGATCGCGCTGCGAGACGTTGCCAGGCGCTTCGCGCGCGAAAAGCTCAAGCCCCAGTACCAGGCGCGTGAAGCGCACGCCGGCTTCGACCGCGCGCTGCTGAAGGAGATCGGCTCGCTGGGCCTGATCGGTGTCGACCTGCCGGAGGAGTACGGCGGCCTCGGCCTGTCTGGCGTGACCTCGGGGATCATCACCGAGGAGGTGGCCTATGGCGATTTCAACGTCAGCTATTCGCAGCTGCTCGGCTCGTTGATGGGCGCGATCATCCATCGCAACGCGAACCCCGAACTGGCGCGCTACTGGAACGCGCGGCTCGTCGCCGGCGAGGCCATCATCGGCCTGGGGTTGACCGAGCCGCGCGGTGGCTCGGACGCCGCCAACCTGCAGCTGAAGGCGCGGCGCGACGGCGACCACTTCGTCCTCTCCGGCGAGAAGACGTCGATCAGCTTCGCGGAACAGTGCGACGCGATCGTCCTCTTCGCCCGCACCGGCAAGCCCGACGACGGTGCGCGCGGCATCAGCGCCTTTCTCGTCCCGATGGATGCGCCCGGCATCCAGCGCACGCACTTCAACGATGTGGGCAGCAAGATCATCGGCCGCGGCTCGGTGTTCTTCGATGACGTGCGCGTGCCGGCGGAGAACATGCTGGGCCAGGAAGGCAAGGGCTTCACGCAGGTGATGCAGGGCTTCGACTTCAGCCGCATCCTCATTGCGCTGCAGTGCATCGGCGCGGCGCAGGCTTCGATCGACGAGACCTGGGAATACATGAAGGAGCGCCAGGCGATGGGCGCGCCGATCGTGCAATACCAGGGCGTGTCGTTCCCGATCGTCGAGTACGAGACCCAGATCGCCGCCTGCCGCCAGCTCTGCTACCACGCGCTGGCACTGCGCGACGCGGGCGAGCCGCACACCGCCGAGTCGGCGATGGTCAAGTGGATGGGCCCGAAGACCTGCTTCGACGCCATCCACCAGTGCATCCTGACCTTTGGCCACTACGGCTGGAGCAAGGACCTGCCGCACCAGCAGCGCCTGCGCGACGTGATGGGCCTGGAGATCGGCGACGGCACCGCGCAGGTGATGAAGCTGATCGTGGCCCGCGAGCGCGCCGGCCGCGTGGCGGTGCAGTACGCGGTGGAGAACCGCCGGTGAGTGGCGCAGGACCGGTGGTCGTCGGCCGCGAAGGCGCGGTCGGCGTGATCGAACTCGCCCGGCCCGACAAGTTCAACTGCCTGTCGATGGCCGTGCACGGCGCGTTCGAGGCGGCGCTCGACGAGTTCGAGCGCCCCGGCTCGGGCGTGCGCGCGATCCTCCTGCGCGCCCAGGGCAAGCACTTCTGCACCGGCGCCGATCTCGACGAGGTCAAGTCGCTGCGCGCCGACCCCGTCAAGATCGACCATTTCATTCGCTACGGCCACGGCGTGCTGCAGCGCTTCGAGGCCAGCCCGCTGCCGGTGGTGGCGGCCTGCCAGGGGCTGGCGCTGGCCGGCGGCAGCGAGCTGATGATGGCCTGCGACGTGATCTTTGCCACCAGCGACTTCAAGATAGGCGACCAGCACGCGCAGTACGGCCTGGTGCCGGGCTGGGGCGGCTCGCAGCGCTTCCCGCGCATCGTCGGGCTGCGGCGCGCGCTGGACCTGTTCTACAGCGCGCGCTGGATCGACGCGCCCACCGCGCTGGCCTGGGGGCTGGTGAACTACGTGGTCGAGCCGGACAAGCTCGCCGAGGAGTCGATGGCCTACTGCCAGAAGCTCGCCACGCGCAGCCGCGGAGGCCTGGCGGCGATGAAGCGCCTGGCGCGCGAGGGCGTCGAGCAGCCGCTGGCCGGCGGCCTGAAGCTCGAGCAGGACGTGCTGGTGCGCGAGCTGATGAACGACGACGTGACCGAAGGTCTGGCCGCCTTCGAGGCGCGCCGCGCGCCGGTGTTCAAGTCCTGATCCACCGCGGCCGCGGCGGGCTTCGACGGCCCTGCCGTTTTCAGACCTTTCGACGATGACCATCCTCGCCCCCCGCGCCTCGACGGCCGACGCCGAATTCATCGCCAACCGCAGTGCCTACGAGGCGCTGGTGGCCACGCTGCACCAGCGCCGCCGCGAGGCGATGGCCGGCGGGCCGGCGAAGGCGCGCGAGAAGCACCTGGCGCGCAACAAGATCCTGCCGCGCGATCGCGTCGAGGTGCTGCTCGACCCGGGCTCGCCCTTCCTCGAACTCGGCATGCTGGCCGGCGAGGGCCTCTACGACGGCGTGCCGCCGGGCGCGAGCATCATCACCGGCATCGGCCTGATCAATGGCCGCCCGTGCATGGTGATCGCCAACGACGCCACCGTGAAGGGCGGCACCTACTACGGCATGACGTGCAAGAAGCACGTGCGCGCGCAGCAGATCGCCTGGGCGCACCGGCTGCCGTGCGTGACGCTGGTCGACAGCGGCGGCGCCTTCCTGCCCGACATGGCCAACATCTTCCCCGACGTCGGCCAGTTCGGCAGCATCTTCAACAACCAGGTGCGCATGTCGGCCGAAGGCATCCACCAGATCGCGGTCGTGCTCGGGCCCTGCACCGCGGGCGGGGCCTACATCCCGGCGCTGTGCGACGAGATCGTGATCGTCAAGGAACAGGGCTACATGTACCTCGGCGGCCCCGAGCTCACCTTCGCGGCCACCGGCGAGACGGTCGACGGCGAGTCGCTCGGCGGCGCGCAGATGCACTGCAGCGTCAGCGGCGTCACCGACCACATCGCCAGCGACGACCGCCACGCGCTCGCGCTCACGCGCGAGCTGCTGCGCGAGCTGGGCGAGCCGCCCAAGCCGCGCTGGACCAAGCAGCCGAGCCTGCCGCCGCGGCACGACCCGCGCGAGATCCACGGCCTCGTCAGCCGCGACCCGAAGATTCCCACCGACACGCGCGAGATCCTGGCCCGCCTGGTCGACGACAGCCGCTTCCAGGAATTCAAGCCGCTGTACGGCGACACGCTGCTCACCGGCTTCGCGCGCATCCACGGGCACGAGATCGGCATCCTCGCCAACCAGGGCGTGCTGTTCCCCGAGAGCGCGATGAAGGCGGCGCACTTCATCGACCTGTGCTGCCAGCGCGACATCCCGCTGCTGTTCCTCGCCGACGTGACCGGCTTCATGGTCGGCCGCGCGGCCGAGCAGGCCGGCATCGCCAAGGCCGGCGCGAAGATGATCACCGCGATGGCCTCGGCCAACGTGCCCAAGTACACCATCCTGATCGGCGCCTCCTACGGCGCCGGCTACCTGGCGATGTGCGGCCGGCCGTTCAACCCGACGGCGATGTTCGCGTGGCCGAACGCACGCGCCGCGATCATGGGCCCCGAGCAGGCCGCGACCGTGATGGCACTGGTGCGCCGGCAGATCAACAAGACCGAGGGCCGCGAATGGACGGCCGACGAGGAGGAGGCCTTCAAGAAGCCGGTGCGCAAGATCTACGAGGACTTCCAGCCCGCCGACAACTTCTCCTCGAATCTGTGGGTCGACGGCATCATCGACCCGACCGAGACGCGCGACGTGATGGGCCTGATGCTCGACCTCGCGTCGCGCACGGTCGCCAAGCCGACGCCCTTCGGCGTGTTCCGTTTCTGAGGGCCGGGCCATGCAGCGCATCACCAAGGTCCTGATCGCCAACCGCGGCGAGATCGCGTGCCGCATCGCCCGCACCTGCCGGCGCCTCGGCCTGAAGGTCGCCACCGTGCATTCCGCGGCCGACCGCCACGCGCGCCACGTGCGCGAGATCGGCGAGTCGGTCGAACTCGGCGGCGCCGCGCCGAGCGACAGCTACCTGCGCATCGACGCCATCGTCGCTGCGGCCGAGCGGGTCGGCGCCGACGCGGTGCACCCGGGCTTCGGCTTCGTCTCCGAGAACCCGGCCTTCGTGCGCGCGCTCGATGCCGCCGGCATCGCCTTCATCGGCCCCACCGCCGAGACCATGGAGCGGCTGGGCGGCAAG
>DAORHX010000123.1:0-9372 GCA_035438245.1 Rubrivivax sp. | reverse complement strand
AACAAGGGCATGCTCGACCCGTTCTCGCCGCAGGACGAGAAGCAGCGCGCCTATGCCAAGCTGATGATCGACCAGGTGCACCAGCAGTTCATCCAGGTGGTGCGCGAAGGCCGCGGCCAGCGGCTGAAGGAGACGCCGGAAACCTTCTCGGGCCTGTTCTGGAACGGCGAAGAAGCCGTCAAGACCGGGCTGGCCGACCACTTCGGCAGCCTGGACTACGTGGCGCGCGAGGTCATCAAGGCGCCCGAGGTCATCGACTACACGCCCAAGGAGAACGTCGCCGAGCGGCTGGTGCGGCGCTTCGGCGCGTCGATCGGCGACGGCGCCATCAAGGCGCTGCGCGCGGGCTCGGCGATGCGCTAGCGTTGCGGCCCGCCGCCACGCCGGCGGCGGTGGGGAAGACCAGCGTCGACAGCAGCGCCGCGGCGACCAGCGCGCGCGACAGCTCCCCGCTCATCGCGTGCGTGCGCACGCCGATCTCGGCGATGACCACCACCAGCCCCAGCGACGCCACCGACGACGACAGCGCGAAAGGCAGGCGCTGGCCGGGCGGCAGGTCGCGGCGGTACAGCCACACCGGCGCCCCGCGCACCCCCAGCATCACCAGCATCAGCGCCGGCGGCAGCAGCATCGACGGCAGGTCGCGCAGCAAGGCGGGCAGGTCGAAGCGCATGTCGGTACCGACGAAGAAGAAGGGCACCAGCAGGCCGAAACAGACCGCGTCGAGCTTGATGCGCAGCGGCTCGCCGTCGGGCCCACGGGTGCTCAGGCCGACGATCATGCCGGCGGCGAAGGCGCCGAGGATGCGCTCGAAGCCCATGGTCTCGGAGATCACGCCGGCGGCGGCGACGATGACCAGCGCCAGCCGCACCGGCAGTTGCGTGCTGGCGTGCATCGTGCGCGACAGCAGCGCCAGCACGCGCGGCGGGCGCACGCCCATGCCCACCGCAGCGGCGCCGGCCATCAGCAGCAGGAAGAGCAGCAGCAGGCCGAACTCCTGCACGCTGCCGTAGCGCTGAGACAGCAGCAGCGACACCAGCACGATCGGCCCCAGCTCGCCCACCGTGCCGGCGGCCAGCAGCAGCCGGCCGTAGGCGCTGTCGAGCTGGCCGCCGTCGCGCAGCACCGGCAGCAGCACGCCCAGGCCGGTGGTGGCCAGCGCCAGCGTCACCATCAGCGGCGCGTGCACGCCGTGCAGCAGGTGCAGCACCGCCACCGCCGCCAGGCCGAGCACCAGCGACAGCGCCCAGCCGCCCAGGCCCAGCACCAGCGGCCGCCCGCGGATGCGCGAGAAATCGATCTCCATGCCGGCCATGAACAGCAGCGCACCCATGCCGATCTGCGACATCTTGTCCATGAAGTGGCCCGGTGCGAGCCAGCCCAGGCCGTGCGGCCCGACGGCCATGCCCAGCAGCACCTCGAGCACGACCACCGGCACGCGCAGCTGTTTCGGCAGCTCGGCCAGCAGCGGCGCGGTCGCCGCCACCAGCATGACGACGAAGACCGGATGATCGGTGATCGTCATCGGCAGGGCTTTCGGTTCAGGGTGGGGTCACTGTCGCGTCGCCACCATTCTTGCAGGATCGTCTGGTCGGCGACCGCGGTCACATCGCCGAAGCGATGTCGATCTCGACGCGGCGGTTCCTGGCCCGGCCCTGCGGCGTGTCGTTCGAGGCCACCGGCTGCGCCTCGCCCAGGCCGCTGGCGACCATCATCGCCGGCGGCACGCCCTGGGCCGCCAGCACGCGCTTGACGTCCTCGGCGCGCGCCTTCGACAGCGCCAGGTTGTCGGGGAAGCGCGCGCGAAGTTCGGGGCCGATCGGCAGGTTGTCGGTGAAGCCGCGGATCTCGATCTTCTGCCCGCTCAGGCTCTTGAGCACCGGCGCGATGCGCGCCAGCGTGGCTTCCCCGGCGGCGTTGAGCTGCACCCCGCCTTCGGCGAACAGCAGCGTGTTCGCCAGGCTGACGCGCACCAGGTTCTGCAGCTGCGTGATCTGCGCCTGGTCGGAGGCCAGCTCGCCCTTGAGCCGCTCGCTCAGCTGCTGGTAGGTGGTGGCCTTGCCCACCTCCTGCTGGTAGGTGCTCTGCGAAACGCAAGCAGACAGTGCCGCGGCGGCGAGGATCAGCAGCGATGCGAGGTGCTTCATGGTCGGACTCCCTTGACTCCCTTGTGTGGGCCGCCACTATCCGCGCCTCGGGCGCCTCGCGCCACTGGACCAAGGTCCCAATGCGCGCTGCCTATGGGGTTGCCATGCGCCCGGAGGGCGGCGGCAGGGTGCTCAGCCGACGGGGCTGACGCACTTCAGGCCGGCGAATCGCCTGAAGTCGTGGTCGGTCGACGCGATCGCGTAGCCGTGTTCGATCGCGAGCGCCGCCAGGTGCACGTCGGTCGTGAGGTTTCCCGCCGTGCCGGCGGCTGCGACCAGGTTCTTCATGATCGCCCAATGGCGCTCGCCGGGAACGACGAGACCCACGCACGGCAATCCGAACCACTCGTCCAGGTAGGACATCGCGGCTTCCGGCGTCAGCGGCGTGCGCATAACTTTCGGGTGCGTCGTGATGCGCAGGAAGGCGAGCACGACCACCCACGCCATGCCGACCTGCGCCGAGCCCGACAGCGTGGCCTCCAGCCACCGCCGCACCGTCTTGTGATGTGCAGCGTCGGCGTCGACCGCGTAGATCAGGACGTTCGCGTCCAGCAGGATCATTTGCGCTGCTGGAGCTTGCGCGCGATCTCCTGGTCCTCCAGCGCGTCGGCCAGCGCCAGGGCCCGGTCGATGTCCAGCCCGGCACGCACGCCGCCGAGCGAGGCCGGCTTCAGCCGGTAACCCCTGGCGGGCTCGATCGCCTTGCGCGCGGCCAGGCCGGCGCGCAGGGTCTCGTTGACCACGTGCTTGAAGGGCTTGCCCGATTGGTGGGCCACGTTCTTCAGCGCGGCGGCGATGGGCTCGTCGATCGTCAGGGTTGTGCGCATCGGCGCATCATAGCGCTCCATGGCCTGGCATCAAAGCATCAGCCAGGTCGGCCCCAGGTCCCGATGCCCGCTGCCTATACTGCCCGCCCCATGCGCCGAACGCCGCAATGCGCAACCCGCCGGTGGCCGCGATGAACGGCGTCGAGCTGGCCTGGATGGCGATGGTCGCGGCCGGCCTGACGCTGGCCCTGCTGCACCTGCTGGTCTGGCTGCGCCAGCGCGAACGGCGTGACTTCCTGCTGTTCTTCGTGCTCGCCGCGTCCGCCGCGGGCTTCGGCGTGTTCGAGCTGCAGATGATGCATGCGGCCACGCCGCAGGCCTCGGCCGCGGCGATCCGCGCCGGCCACGTGCCGCTGGCCGTCTTCGTCGTCACCACCGCGCTGTTCGTGCGCCTGCACTTCGGCACCGGCCGCACCGGCCTGCTGGTGGCGATCGTCGTGCTGCGCGTCGCCACGCTGGGCCTGAACTTCAGCAGCGGCGTCAACGTCAACTTCGAGCAGGTGACGGCGCTGGCCCACACCGGCTTCTGGGGTGATGCGCCGGTGTCGGTGCCGCTGGGCCCGGCCGGCCGCTGGGCCTGGGTGCCGCAGCTGAGCAACCTGCTGCTGCTGGTCTTCGTCGCCGATGCCTCGTGGGCGCTGTGGCGGCGCGGCGGCCGCGCGGCCCGGCAACGCGCGGCGCTGGTCGGCGGCAGCGTCGTCGGCTGCATCGCCGTCACCGGCGTGATGGCGGCGCTGACGGTCTACGGCGCGGTGCAGCTGCCGACGCTGCTGATGCCGGCCTTCCTGCTGGTGCTGCTGGCGATGAGCTTCGAGCTCAGCGGCGACGTGCTGCGTGCCGCCAGCCTGACGCGCGAGCTGGCGGCCAGCGAAGAGCGCATGCGCGCGGTGGTCGAGGCCACGCCGAGCGCGATCCTGCTGGTCGATGCGGCAGGGCGCATCGTGCTCGCCAACCCCCAGGCCGAACGCGACTTCGGCGTCGCGCGCGAGCAGCTGGTCGGGCGCGGCGTCGAGACGCTGCTCCCCGAGCGGCTGCGCGCCAAGCACCTGCGGCTGCGCGCGGCCTATGCCGCCGATCCCCAGCCGCGCTCGATGGGCAGCGGCCGCGAATTCGTGGCGCTGCGCGCCGACGGCAGCGAGTTTCCGGTCGAGATCAGCCTGGTGCCGCTGCGCAGCGGCGCGCACGACCAGGTGCTGGTGGCGCTGGCCGACATCAGCCAGCGGCGCCAGGCCGAGCAACTGGCGGCGCAGCAGCGCGCCGAGCTGGCGCACCTGTCGCGCGTGGCCATGCTCGGCGAGCTGTCGGGCGCGCTGGCGCACGAGATCAACCAGCCGCTGGCGGCGATCCTGAGCAACGCGCAGGCGGCGCAACGCTTCCTGGCACGCGACCCGGCCGCGCTGCAGCCGGTGGGCGAGGCGCTGCAAGCCATCGTCGCCAGCGACCGCCGCGCCAGCCAGGTCATCGAGCGACTGCGCGCGCTGCTGCGCAAGGGCGAGGCGCTGCGCGAGAGCGTGGACCTGAACGAGCTGGTCGAGGACTCGCTGCGCCTGCTGCACAGCGAACTGGCGCATCGCGGCGTGGTCGTGCACACCGAGCTGCAGCCGGCGCTGCCCGCGCTGCAGGCCGACCGCGTGCAGCTGCAGCAGCTGCTGCTGAACCTGCTGATCAACGCCTGCGACGCGATGGAAGGCCAGGCGCCGCCGCGGCCGTTGTCGGTGCGCACCGCGGCCACGGCCGACGGCGCGCTGTGCGTCGAAGTCGCCGACCGCGGCCCGGGCATCGCGCCGGCCGACGCCGCGCGCGTGTTCGAGCCCTTCTACACCACCAAGCCGCGCGGCCTGGGGCTGGGGCTGCCGCTGTGCCGCAGCATCGTGCAGGCGCACGACGGGCGCATCGACGCGCTGCAGAATGCTGGCGGCGGCGCGCGGCTGCGCGTCGAGCTGCCACTGTCCGAACAGCCGATGCCATGACAAGGGTCTACGTGGTCGACGACGACGCGCAGGTGCGCGACGCGCTGCTGCGCCTGCTGCAGTCGGCCGGCCATGCGGTGCAGGGTTTCGCGTCGGCGGCGCAGTGCCTGGACGGCCTGCAGCCGGGCGAGACCGCCTGCCTGGTGCTGGACCTGGCGATGCCGGGGCTGGACGGGCTGCAGCTGCAGCAGCTGCTGCAGCAGCGCGCGCCGGATTTGCCGGTGGTCTTCCTCACCGGCCGCGGCGACATCGCCGCCAGCGTCAAGGCGATGAAACGCGGCGCCACCGACTTCCTCACCAAGCCGGTCGACGACGAGCTGCTGCTCGACGCCGTGGCCGAAGCGCTGGCCGAGGCCGGGCGGCGGCGCGGCCTGCTGCAGCGCACGACGAGCCTGGCGCAACGCCTGGACACGCTGACCGCGCGCGAGCGCCAGGTGCTGGAGCGGGTGCTGGCCGGGCGGCTGAACAAGCAGATCGCCGGCGAGCTGGGCACCAGCGAGAAGACCATCAAGTTCCACCGCGGCAACCTGATGCACAAGATGGGTGTGCGCTCGGTGGCCGAGCTGGCGCGCTGGGTGGCCGACGCCGGGCTGCCTGCGGCGCCATCCGGGACCAAGGTCCAGTAGCCGCGGCGCGGCGGCGACGCTATGTTCGGCGGCCGTGTGGGCCGCTGTGGACGCCAGCCCAGCTTGGCCCGCCCACCGCCAAGGAGGACACCGTGCGCCCGATCTTTCCCGTCACGACCATCGCATTCGCCGCTGCGGCGCTGCTGGCCGCCTGCGAGCGCAAGGCTCCCGAGACCGCAGCCACCCCGCCGGTGGCAGCCGCGCCGGCGGCCTCGGCAGCGGAGCCGGCCGCATCACCGGCCGCCGCGGCGCCCGCACCGGCGCCGGTAGCCGAAACCCCCCAGCAACCCAACCCCGAGCGCAACGCCTACTTCGGCGAGACCCACCTGCACACCAGCTGGTCGGTCGACGCCTGGGTCATGGGCAACCGCCTCACCGGCCCGGCCGACGCCTACAAGTACGCCAAGGGCGAGACCATCAAGCACCCGATGGGTTTCGACATCAAGATCGACTCGCCGATGGACTTCATGGGCGTGACCGACCACTCCGAATACGTCGGCGTCACGCGCGAGGCCAACATCCCCGGGTCGTACGTCAGCAAGCTGCCCGAAGCGCAGCCGATGATCATGAAGGACCCGAACAGCAAGGAAGAGCAGAACCGCGTCTTCTCCTACCTGCTCAAGCTGAACTCGGGCGCGCCGGTGAAGGCGCTGATGGACCCGAAGATCGCCTCCAGCGTGTGGCGCGAGAACGTGAAGATCGCCGACGAGGCCAACCAGCCCGGCAAGTTCACCGCCTTCTGTTCCTACGAATGGACCTCGATGCCGGGCAACCGCAACCTGCACCGCAACATCTTCTTCCGCGGCTGCGACAAGGTGCCGGACTACCCGTTCAGCTCGCTCGAATCGAACAAGCCCACCGAGCTGTGGAACTGGATGGACACGCAGCGCAAGGCCGGCAACGAGCTGCTGGCGATCTCGCACAACGCCAACCTCAGCGACGGCTGGATGTACCCGACCGAGGTCGACCAGAACACCGGCCGGCCGATCGACGCCGCGTGGGCCGACTCGCGCATGCGCAACGAGCGGCTGGTCGAGATCAAGCAGGGCAAGGGCCAGTCGGAGACGCACCCGCTGCTGTCGCCGAACGACGAGTTCGCCAACTTCGAGCTGTTCGAGGTCATCCTCGGCCTGCCGGCGGATGAGGGCCGCATCGACCGCATCACCGGCAGCTACGGCCGCCAGGCGCTGAAGGACGGCATCGCGCTGCAGGACGTGCGCGGCTTCAACCCCTACAAGTTCGGCATGGCCGGCGGCTCCGATTCGCACAACAGCGCGATGGCCTACCGCCAGGACAACTTCTTCGGCATGCACGCCGACGCCGACGGCACGCTGCAGCGCCGCTTTGCCGGCGTGCTGATCGGCGGCACGATGGACGTGCGGCTCGAGACCACCGGCGGCCTGACCGGCGTGTGGGCCGAGGAGAACACCCGCGCCTCGCTGTGGGACGCGATGTACCGCAAGGAGACCTTCGGCGTCAGCGGCCCGCGCATCAAGCTGCGCTTCTTCGGCGGCTGGGCTTATGCGAAGGACCTGACCGGCGCACGCGACTGGGTCAAGCAGGCCTATGCCGGCGGCGTGCCGATGGGCGCCGACTTGGGCGCAATGCCCGCCGGGGAGAAGGGCACGGCACCGAGCTTCGTCGTCTGGGCGGTGAAGGACCCGACTTCAGCCCACCTCGACCGCATCCAGGTGGTCAAGGGCTGGACGCAGCACGGGCAGAGCTTCGAGAAGGTCTACGACGTGGCCTGGGCCGGCGAGCGCAAGCCCGACAAGTGGACGGGCCGCGTGCCGCCGGTGCGCAACACGGTGGACATGGACACCGCCAGCTACAGCAACGACGTCGGCGCGGCCGAGCTGAAGACGGTGTGGACCGACCCGGACTTCGACGCCAGCCTGCATGCCTTCTACTACGCGCGCGCGATCGAGATCCCCACGCCGCGCTGGCCGCTGATCCAGGCGGTGAAGGCGCGCATCCCGCCGCCCGACGTGGTGCCGCTGACCGGCCAGGAGCGCGCCTGGTCGTCGCCGATCTGGTATGCACCGACGGCCGAGGCGCGCAAGGCGGCGGCGCCGGGGCTGACCGTCGCCGACCTGAAGAAGCAGGGTGCCAGCGCGCTGAACGACGCGCAGCTGAAGGCGCTGATCGTCGGCAAGGCCTACTGGATGCGCAACAACGTCAGCGGCGAGCAGTTCAGCCAGAACTTCACGGCAGACGGCAACACCGTCACCTTCCGCGTCGGCTTCAACGCGACGACGCCGAGCGCGGTCGGCGCGCTGGCCAAGGACGGCCACCAGGCCGCCACCGGTCGCTACCAGATCCAGGGCGGCAAGCTCACCACCTGGGTGGCGCAGGAGCCGCACTCGCTGGTGTTCTACAAGCTCGGCAACACCGTCTACGCCGCGCGCAGCAACGAGTTCGGTTATGCCAACTACGAGATCATCGCCGCGCCGCAGATCGCGCAGAACCCGCTCGATTCGATCGCTGACCAGTTCTCGTTCGAACTCGGGTTGACCGAAGAGCAGCGCGGCCAGATCGTGCCGTTCCTGAAGCAGGAGATCACGCGCTTAAGCAAGCTGAAGAACGACAAGTCGCTGACCGCGCTGCAGAAGGTGCAGAAGCTGAAGGAATTTGCCGACACCGTCGACGGCCACATCAAGCCGCTGCTCAACGCCGAGCAGCAGGCCAAGTTCGACACCCTGCGCACCGAACTGCGGCGCCACATGGCCGAGCAGGTGGCGGAGAAGGTGATCGACAAAGCGAAGCAGACGCTGCGGGATTTCCGCTGGAATGGCTGAGGTGGCAAGCACGAAGGCATGGCCGCATTCCTCGGCAGGCGCAAGCCCGTCTTCACCGGCCAGCAAGCCGCTCCTCGAACGAACCGATCCGCCGGACGCGATGCGCGTCGCGCCACCGTCCCGGCGTGCACTGCGCCAGACTGCGGAACGCACGCACGAAGGCCGTGACATCGGCATAGCCCACCGCCTCGGCAACTTCGGTCAGCGGGACGCGCGTTTCGCGCAGCAGCTGGCACGCGAAGTGAAAGCGCGCCTCGCCGATCAGCGCTTGCAGGCGCGTGCCTTCGTCGGCGAGCCGGCGCCGCAAGGTGCGCGGATGCACGGCCAGCACCTGCGCCACGCTGTCGGCCGACAGCGCACCCGTCATCACCAGCGCCAGCGCGGCGTGCCGGCTGCGCTCGGTCCAGCGCTGCGCCTGCCGCGCCTGGCTCGACTGCGCGTCGCGCAGCAGCGCCACTTGCGCCGCCGCATCGGACAGCGGCGGCGGGTGTTGCAGCCAGGAAGTATCGAACCAGAGCTGCGCGCCGGTGGCGTCGAAGGCCACCGGCGCGTCGAAGTGGCGGGGCCACAGGTTGGGATACCTGGGGCGCGCGTGCGGCAGCCGCACTTCCAGCGCGCGCCACTGCGGCCCGCACAGACCGCGCAGCACCGCCATGGCGAGCGTCATCGCCAGGTCGTAGACGATGGCGAGCCCCGGCGTCGTTTCGTCGTGCACCGCGTAACCCAGCGCGGCCTGCTGCGGGCTGCCGGTGTTCAGGTAGACCACCGCGCCACGGTCCTGCAATAGTGACAATTGGCGTGGCGTTGTGTTGTATACAACCACTTACAGCTTCCAAAGCTTGGCCGCTACCAATGGATTCGGCCGATGTCAATTCTGACACAATTACCTATGGAGCATCGGTTCAAGCCGTGGCGGCGTCTGGCGACTATACACCGTTTTGGTTTCACTCGAATAGATATGGCGCTGTTTCGGCGCAGCCATATAGTGGTCAGTTAAGTGTATC
>DAORHX010000122.1:0-9376 GCA_035438245.1 Rubrivivax sp. | reverse complement strand
TCTTCACCAGCAACTGGGAGCTGTACCGCGCCGAGATCGCGCTGGTCGAGCTGTTCGAGCCGCTGCAGCGCGAGCATGGGCTGACGCTGCGGCTGTTCCACGGCCGCGGCGGCACGGTGGGCCGCGGCGGCGGCCCCGCCTACCAGGCGATCCTGGCGCAGCCGCCGGGCACGGTGAAGGGGCAGATCCGGCTGACCGAACAGGGCGAGGTCATCGGCAGCAAGTACGCCAACCCCGAGATCGGCCGGCGCAATCTGGAAACGCTGGTCGCGGCCACGCTCGAAGCGACGTTGCTGCATCCGACGAAGAGCGCGCCGCAGACCTTTCTCGACGCGGCCGACGAGATCAGCCGCGCCAGCTTCGCCGCCTACCGCAAGCTGGTGTACGAGACACCGGGCTTTGCCGACTACTTCTTCGCCGCCACGCCGATCCGCGAGATCGCCGAGCTGAACATCGGCTCGCGCCCGGCCTCGCGCAAGGCCACGCGCGCGATCGAGGACCTGCGCGCGATCCCGTGGAGCTTCAGCTGGGGCCAAAGCCGCCTGGCGCTGCCGGGCTGGGCCGGCTTCGGCTCGGCCATCGACGCCTTCCTGGCCGACGCGGGCACGCGCCAGCAACGGTTCGAGCTGCTGCAGCGCATGCACAAGCAGTGGCCCTTCTTCCGCGCGCTGCTGTCCAACCTGGACATGGTGCTGGCCAAGAGCGACCTGCGCATCGCCGCGCGCTATGTCGAGCTGGTCGAGGACAAGAAGCTGGGCAAGCGCATCTTCGGCGCCATCCGCGCCGAGTGGGCACGCACCGACGCCGCGCTGTCGCTGATCACCGGCGAAGGCACGCGGCTGCAGTCGAACCCGTCGCTGGCGCGCTCGATCGAGCACCGCTTCCCGTACCTGGACCCGCTGAACCACCTGCAGGTCGAGCTGATGCGGCGCTTCCGCCGGCCCGGCGCGGACGTGGCCGACGCCGCCGAGCAGCGGCTGCGCCGCGGCATCCACATCTCGATCAACGGCATCGCCGCCGGGCTGCGCAACACCGGCTGAGGGCGGCGTCGGTCGGCACGCCTCGCCGGCGCGACGCGACGAAGTAGGCGATATCGGCCTCGGCGGCGCTCTCGCCAACGACGAGATCTTCGATATCGTGGCCGTCCAGCTTGTTCATGAGGCCCGCGCCGGCCGCAGATGGCGCGCGATGAAGGCAGTCATGATCCCGAGCGCCTGGTCCGCCGCCTGCAACACGCCCGGGCAGTTCGGGAAGACGTGCGGCATGCATTTCCAGACATGCAGTGCGACATCGACCCCGGCGTCGCGCGCAAGCTGGAAGTAGCGCACCGCGTCCAGCGCCGCGGGGAACGGGTGTTCCGGCGCCAGCCGCTAGTCGGCCACGAACACCGCCGCCTGCAGCCGCTGCGCGAAGTGGCCGCCAAAGTGTCTGCAGGCCTGGGCCGAACCCATGACGTAACCGCCGCCATGCAGGAACAGCACCGACATCTGCGGGCGAGGCTGTAGCGGGCTGCACCAGACCCCCGGCACCCCGCCGATCGTCGCCGCTTCGTACGCGACACCCTGCGGCGCCGCGACGTTGTTCATGATGGGCGTCGTAGGGCTCGCGGCCTGCCGGCCCGTAGACAGCGCCCTTGAACGCAGCGCTCTGCGCCCGCATGGCGGCCACGATCTCGGCATCGTGGGCGCTCAGCGCATGGTGGGTTCCGGGGCGATTCCTCGTCGCTGCCTCCTTGAAGCGGATTTCGACATGGTGATTCCCGGGCGGGTCAGTGCGCCAGCTGCAGGCGGCGCGCGCCACCGCGCCAGCGCCGCCATGACCACACCAGGCCCCACACCCCCAGCGCCAGCACGCCCAGCGCGGCGACCAGCACCAGCCACAGCTGCTGCAGCAGCACCGGCCAGTTGTTGCGCAGCAGCTGCTTGATCGGGTCGTAGCCCGGCTCGGGCAGGATCACGCCGTTGGCCTTGTTGTAGGCCTCGACGTCGGCGAGCATCGCCTTCAGCAGCTCGGGCTTGCGCGCCGACAGGTCGGTGCTCTCGGTCGGGTCGGCCTTCAGGTCATAGAGGCGCCACTTGCCGTCGAAGGGCGCGCCCATGCGCATGATCTTGTGGTCGCCCTTGAACAGCGCCTGCGCGCCCAGGCTCTCGAAGCCCAGTGCTTCGTCGGCGGCGTGCACCCGCGGCGCCTCGCCGCGCAGGTACGGCAGCAGGCTGAAGCCCGTCGGGCGATGCAGCTTCCGGCCCTTGTACTCGTCGCCGGGCAGCGCAATGCCGGCCAGCTCGAGCAGCGTCGGCAGCACGTCGGTGGCATAAGCGAAGCCATCGACGATCGCGCCTGGTTTGATGCCGCCGGCCAGCGCCGGCGGCAGGCTCAGGATGAACGGCACGCGCATGCCGCCTTCGCCCGGCGAGCCCTTGATCAGCGCCAGCGGCGTGTTCGACACTTCGGCCCAGTACGGCCCGTAGTGCACGTAGCTGCCGGGGCCGCCCAGCTTGTCGCTGCCGGCCGGGTAGTTCATCGCGTACCAGGCGCGGAACGGCAGGTTGATGCGCGAGGTGTCGGTGAAGTCGGCGCCGTTGTCCGACATGATGATGAACACCGTGTTGTCGAGCTCGCCGATCTTCTTCAGGTGTTCGCGCAGCCGGCCCACCTGCCGGTCGGCGTCGTCGAGCATGCCGGCATAGACCGCCATCTTGGCCGCGAACTCGCGCTGTTCGGCTTCGCTGAACGAGGCCCACGCACCGTCGCCGCGCAGGTACGGGAAACCCAGCGCCGCCGGCACGCGCGGCAGCGTCAACCCGGCGGGCATCAGGCCCGTCTCGACCTGGCGCTGGTAACGCTCGGCGCGGATCACGTCCCAGCCGGCGGCGTAACGCTTGGCGTACTTGTCGATGTCGGCTTGCGGCGCCTGCAGCGGCGAATGCACCGCCTGCAGCGACAGCATCGCGAAGAAGGGCTTGTCCGCAGCGCTGCCCTTGCGGCCTTCGTCGATGTAGCGGATCACCGTATCGACGTAGGTCCGGGTGGAGAAGAAGTCCTTCGGCGGGACATAGCGCTGGCCGTCCTGCCACCACACCGCTTCGGTGTTGAACGGCGCCCAGACCTTGGCCTCGTAGTTGTCGGCCCCGGTCTGCTCCAGGCCCAGGTAGCGGTCCCAGCCGCGTGCGCCGGGGCCGCGCTCCAGGCCGTAGCCGAGGTTCCATTTGCCGGCGAAATAGGTGGCGTAGCCGCCGTCGCGCATCAGCGTTCCCAGGCTGTGCGCGCGCTCGCTCAGGTAGCCCTCGTAGCCAGGCTGGCCCTTCTGGCTGTCGGCGATCACCGGCATCAGCGCGCCGGCGCCGGCGCGGTGGTTGTCCACGCCCGAATGCAGCATCGCGCGCGACGCTTCGCAGGTGGCGGCGGTGTGGAAGTTGCTGAAGCGCACGCCTTGTTTGGCCAGCGTGTCGAAGGTCGGCGTCGCAATCTCGCCGCCGTAGCTGCCCAGGTCGCTGAAGCCCGCGTCGTCGAGCAGCACGAAGACGATGTTCGGCTTGCGCGGCGCCGTGGTCTGCGCGGCAACGGTCGAGTGCGCCAGCGCCAACGCGGCGAGCGCAAGCAGGAGCCGGGTGATCATCAGAGTTCTCCTCGTCAGCCGAAGCGGCAGCCGCAGCCGCCGAGGCCGCCGATGCGCACCTGGATCTGGTCGCCGGCGCGCACCGACGCCATCGGCCCGAGGGCACCCGACAGCACCAGTTCGCCGCAGCGCAGCGGCTGGCCGCGTGCGGCCATCGTTCGCGCCAGCCAGTACGCGGCGCGCAGCGGGTGGCCGAGGCAGGCCGCGCCGCTGCCGACCGAGACGACGCGGCCGTTGACGCTCATCTGCATGCCGAGTTCGCCGTCGGCGAGCGCGCCGATCGCCACCGGCTGGTGGCCCAGCAAATAAAGCGCCGACGACGCGTTGTCGGCGACGGTGTCGACCAGGCTGATCTTCCAGTCGGCAATCGCGCTGTCGACGATCTCGACCGCCGGCAGCGCGCAGTCGAGCGCGGCGATGAACTCGCTGTAACTCGGCGCGGCGCTGTGCAGATCGCGGCCGACGACGAAGGCCACTTCGGCTTCGACCTTCGGCTGCATCAGCCGCGCCATCGGCACGTCGTCGCCGTCGAGGTATTCCATGTCGCCGAACAGCACGCCGAAATCGGGTTGATCGACGCCGAGCTGCCTTTGCACCGCCAGCGAAGTCAGCCCGACCTTCTTGCCGACGATGCGCTGCCCTTCGGCCAGGCGGGCTTGCGTGTTCAGCTCGGCCACCGCATAGGCGGCGTCGAGCCCGCTGATGCCGTAAGCGGCGGAGATCGGCGCGATCGGCCGGCGCTGCGCGCGGGCGCGGCGCAGCGCCAGCGCCGCTTCGCGCAGTGCATCGGTGCCGACATCGGCGCCGCTCATGCCGCCCTCGCCAGCGTTGCCGCCGCAGACGCAGGTTGCGGCTCCAGCGCTTCGCGCACCGCCTCGGCGCGAAACATCTGCCGCTCGAACTCACTTGTCGCCGCCACCAGCTCGCCGGCGTGCGCGAGCGCGAACACGAACTTGTCCGGGCGCACGATGGCCACGCTGCCGTGCCGGCCGCCGCTGGCCTTCAGCCAGTCGAAGAAGGTGTTGTCCGGATCCTCGGCCTCGATCAGGCCCTGCGGCACCGCCCGCGCCACGCCCTCGCCGCTCGGCCTGCCGCCGAACGGATAGACGGCCACGCAACTCGCACCCAGCGACTGCCACAGCGCCAGCGTCTGGCTGTCGAGCGAAGCCCGCGGATCGACGCCGGCGCCGATCAGCACGAAGCCCTTGCCGACCAGCTCGTCGAGCAGGCGGCGGCGGCCGTCGGGGCCGCGCAGGTTGGGCTGCGGCATCAGCCGGCCTTCGGCGCCGCGCGAGCCCTTGCGCGGCAGGCCGAAGTAGGCGCCTGCGCCATAGGTCGGCTTCGGGATGAAGTCGCCCTGGCGTACGAAGGTGCCGACCTTCGGCAGCCGCGTCACCAGCCAGGTCGCCGCGTTGCGCAATATCGTGCCGAGCGGGTTGATCATCGACACGAAGTCCTTCATGCGGATGCCTTCGCGCGTCATCGCCGCGGCGTGCGGGCGACGTTCGCTCTCGTAGGTGTCGAGCAGCTTGTCGCCGGCGTGGCCGCGCAGCACCGCGTCGAGCTTCCAGCCCAGGTTGTAGGCGTCGCGCACGCCGGCGTTCATGCCCTGGCCTATGAACTGCGGTGTCATGTGCGCGGCGTCGCCGGCGATCAGGACGCGCCGGTCGCGCCACTTGTCGGCCATCAGCGCGTTGAAGGTATAGACCAGCGTGCGCAGGATGTCGAATTTGTCGACGTCGATGTGCTTGCTCAAGAAGTGGCGCACGGTCTCGGGCTTTTCCATCCGCTCGCGCGACTGCCCCGGCATCAGCATGAACTCGTAGCGGTGGTGGCCGTCGGGCTGCACGCAGCTCACCGTCGGGCACGCCGGGTCGCAGATGAAATCGAAGTACGGGATGTGGCGCATGCCGTCGTCGCGGTTCTTCGCCTTGATGTCGACCACCAGCCATGGGTTCGGGAAGTTCTTGCCGACCATGCCGATGCCCAGCTGCGCCCGGATGGCGCTGCGCCCGCCGTCGGCGCCAACCAGGTAGCGCGCACGCACCCGCACCTCGCCCGGCACCGGGTCGGGCTTGGCGCCGAGGGCCGGGGGCGCCGTGTTCCTGCCGTAGCAGGAGCCGTCGGTGGCCAGGTGGAAGACATCGACGCCGCGTGCGTCCTGCTCGAAGCGCGTCAGCTCGCGGCCGCGTTGCACGGTGACGTTCGGGTACTTCGCCAGGCCTTCGGCAAGCGCCGTTTCCAGCGCCGGCTGATAGAGGAAGTTGTTCGCCGGCCAGCCGTAGGGGCGGTGCGTGTTCCTGATCTGGAACAGCTCCTTGCCGTCGGGCAGCAGCAGCCGCACCGGCGCGTCTTGCAGCATGTCGGCCGACAGCCGCTCGGCCATGCCGAAGGACTGGAAGATGCGCATGCATTCGCCGTCGGTATAGACCGCGCGTGCATTGCCGTAGAACCTGGGCTCGCGTTCGAGCACCAGCACGCAGTGGCCGCGCATGCCCAGGCAATGCGCCAGCGTCAGCCCGGTGGGGCCGAGGCCGGCGATGATGACGTCGTAGTGGGCGGTGGCGGTGGCGTTCATGCTGCTGCTCCTACGGTGTATTCCTTGCGCGTCAGCGAAGCGAGTCCGCGGCCCATCTGGCCGAGCTTGGCGCCGAGCGTCAGGTTCTCGGGGAAGTGGCCCCACAGGCTGATGCCGTGGTAGTGCGCGGGCTGCCAGCCGGCTTCGGCCTCGGCGTCGACGACGATCGGGTTCCAGCCGAGCTCGATCTCGAAACCCGACGGCGAGACGACATAGAACGACAGCTCGCGGTCGTTCGGGTGCTGGCCGATGGCGTTGGCCATCGCGTAACCCATCTTGCGCAGCCGCTGGTAGCCGAGCAGCACGTCGTCCAGGCTGGCGGCCTGCAGGTTCAGGTGGTGGATCGCGGTGCGCAGCGGGTTCATGCGCTGGCCCCGCGTGGCGGCGATGGCGGCCGTGTGGTGCCGCTCGTTCAGGCGCAGGAAGCTCAGCTCGAGCGTGATGCCGTTGAGCCGGTCTTCGATGGTGTCGGACAGCCGCGCGTCGAAGGTCTGCTGGAAGAACTGCAGCGCGGCTTCGGGCTCGCGTGTGGTCATCGCGAAGTGGCCCAGGCCCATGTCGCCGGTGACGAAGCCGCTGCTCAGCATGTCCAGCGGCTGCGCGCTCGTCAGCGCTTCAGTGAACAGCTCAAAGCGCAGCCGCTTCGGCCCTTCGAAACTCCAGCAGCGCTGCACGCCGCGCTCGGCGGCCTGCGCGGCATCGACTTCGCGCACGTCGATGTGCTGCGCGCGCAGCCGCGCCAGCAGCAGTTGCAGCGCGTGTTCGTCGTGCAGCTGCCAGCCGATGGCGACCACGTCCTCGGCCGCGCCTTCGTTGACGATCAGGCGGCGCTGGTGCGCGTCGATGCGCAGCGCCAGCGTGCCGGCGTCGATGCGGTCGATGTGCACGCCCAGGCCTTCCTGGGCGAATCGCTGCCATTCGGGCAGCTTGCGCGACTTGGCGACGATGTAGCCCAGGCTGATACGCCCGAACAGGCTGGGCGTGCGGGCGATGTCGATCGGGGGTTTCATCGGCGGGCCTTCAGTCGGCGTCGGCTTGCAGGAAGGCGGCGACCAGGGCGTTGAACTCGGCCGCGCGTTCCCACTGCGCCCAGTGGCCGGTGCGGCTGAACAGCACCACGTCGCAGGCCGGCATCAACTTCTGCAGCGCGCCGGCGCCACTCGGCGGGTTGACGCGGTCTTCGGTGCCCCACACCACCAGCGTCGGGTTGGCGAGCTTCGGCAGCCGCGCATCGAGCAGGAAGTCCAGCCGCTTGAAGGCCTCGAGGTCCTTCGGCGGGCGCAGCGGCGGGTTGGCCATGACCTCGGGCTGGATGCTCGACGCGAAGCGCTCGCGCAGCACGTCCTCGCTGATGCGGCTGGCGTCGTACACCAGGTCGCCGCAGATGAAGGCACGCAGCTTGTCCAGCGTCGGGCCCTCGCCGGCGTAGTAGCTCAGCAGCCGCTTCAGCCCGTCGGTCGGCGCTGACGACGAGATGCCGACGCCGCCCGGGCCCATCAGCACGATGCGGCCGATGCGCTCGGGCCGGTCCAGCGCCATGCGCAGCGCGCAGGCGCCGCCGAGGGAATTGCCGACGACATGCGCGCGCGGGATGTCCAGCGCGTCGAGCAGCGCGTGCATCGCCGTCGCCAGGTCGCCGAACGGGTTGGCGGCGTCGATGTCCTTGCTCGACTTGCCGTAGCCCGGCATGTCGGGCACCAGCACGCGAAAGCCGGCGGCAGCCAGCGCCTCGACGTTGTGCGAGTAATTGGACAAGCCGGACGCGCCGGGGCCGCCGCCGTGCAGCATCAGCACGGGCATGCCGGCGCCGAGCTCGCAAAGGTGGATCTGGCGCACACCGAGCGTCACGCTGCGGGTTTGTGGCTGAGGCTTGTTCGACATCAAGGTCTCCGATTGTTGGTTGCACTACGATGCTCTTGATTGAACATCATTGTTCAGTCCTGAACTCTGCTAGTCACTAGTGGAAACCCTTGTATTGCCCATTTTTGAACGTTCATGTTCAATCACTGGATGCCTACTGAACTCTCCCTGGCCCCCGCCACGCGCCGGCGAATCCATGCGGCGGCGATGAAGCTGTTCGCCGAACGCGGCGTCACCAAGATCAACATCAGCGAGCTCGCCGCCGCCTCGGGCATGGCGCGAGGCACGATCTACAGCCACGTGCCCGACATCGACACGCTGTTCGAGGACGTGGCCGCCGCTCTGGCGCACGAGATGACCGAGCGCATCGTCGTCGGCTTCGCCGGCATCACCGACCCGGCGTTGCGCATGTCGATCGGCATGCGCCAGTACATCCGCCGCGCGCACGAGGAGCCGGTATGGGGCCGCTTCATCAGCCGTTTCGGCTTCAGCGACGCGCTGCTGCGCGAGGTGCTGTCGTCGGCGCCGGCGGCCGACTTCGTGGCCGGCATCGATTCGGGCCGCTACAGCATCGGCCGTGAGCAGGTGCTGGCGATGGTCGGCCTGCTGGCCGGGGGCACGATGGCGGCGATGCTGGCGGTGCTGGACGGGCACCGCACCTGGCGCGACATCGGCTCGGACGCGGCGGAGCTGATGCTGCGTGCGCTGGGCCTGCCGGCCGACGAAGCGCGCACGATCGCGCGCGTCGAGCTGCCGGCACTGGCTCCGGCGGAGCCTGCCGTCGTTGCCTGATAGGCAGCGGGCAGGACGGCCAGCGTCAGCCGCTGGCGAGCGCCTCCCGCACCGCCGCCAACTGGCGCCGCGACACGGCCAGCCATTCGCCGGTGGGCATGACCTGCACCGCCCAGTGCTCGCCATGGCCCTCGTCGGCATCGACGACACCGTCGCCGCGTCGGCGCTGCAAGCTGCGCACGGCCGAACGTGCCACCAGCGCATTGCGGTGCACGCGCAGGAAGCCGTCGCCCAGGCGCTGCTCCAGATCGCTGAGCGCATCATCCAGCACGTAGCTGTGCGCGGCGGTGCGCAGCGTCACGTACTTCAGCTCGGCCTTCAGGTACAGCACGTCGGCCAGCGGCAGGCGCAGCACGCGGCCGCGGTCGTGCACCACCAGCACGCGCGCGGCGTCGGCGATCGGCGCTGCCACAGCCGGCGGCCGGCGACGCTGGGCCACGCGCTGCAGCGCGGAGCGCAGGCGCTCGCGCGACACCGGCTTGGTCAGGTAGTCCACCGCATCCAGCTCGAAGGCGCGCAGTGCATGCTCC
>DAORHX010000121.1:0-9403 GCA_035438245.1 Rubrivivax sp. | reverse complement strand
CGGTGTCGATCAAGGCGCAAAGCGCAGCCATAGCTCGGGCTATGGCGAGCATTTGCAACGACGAGCGGCGCCGTTTCGGGCGCACGAGCGGGCGTGGCGGAATGCTCCACAGGCTCTCTCAGGCCGCGTCCGGCAGCGGTCCGGCCTGGGGCGCCGCCACCGGTCGTGCCGGGCGCTTCTTCTTCAGATGGATCAGCAGCAGCGAGATCGCCGCCGGCGTGACGCCGGAAATGCGCGACGCCTGGCCGAGTGTCTGCGGCCGATGGCCGGCGAGCTTCTGGCGCACCTCGAAGGACAGCGCCGTGACCTGCGCATAGTCCAGGTCATCGGGCAACGGCAGCTCCTCCAGCTGCTGGGCGCGTGCGACATCCTCGCTTTGTTTGTCGATGTAGCCGGCGTACTTGGTGGCAGTCTCGACCTGCTCGATGACGGCGGCGGCCAGCAGGGGGCCAAGTTCCTCGGTCAGTGTTTCACGTGAAACAGGCGAGTTGCCGGCGATGCGTGCCACTTCGGCGACGGTATCGAATCCGACACCCGGGCGCCGCAGCAGATCCAGCAGGCTGTGCTCATGCTCGAGCGCCTTGCCGAGGAGTCGCTCCGCATCGGCGGCCGGCAGCCGCGCCGGTTGCACCCAGCGGGTCTTCAGCCGCTGCGTCTCGCGCTCGATCGCCTCGCGCTTGCGCTCGAAGGCGGCCCAGCGCCGGTCGTCGACCAGGCCGAGTGCGCGCCCCAGGGCGGTCAGGCGCAGGTCGGCGTTGTCCTCTCGCAACTGCAGCCGATACTCGGCGCGGCTGGTGAACATGCGGTACGGCTCGGTCACGCCCTTGTGCACCAGGTCGTCGACCAGCACGCCGAGGTAGGCCTGGTCGCGCCGCAGCGCCAGCGGCTCGCGGCCCTTCACCTGCAGCGCGGCGTTGATGCCGGCATGCAGGCCCTGCGCCGCTGCTTCCTCGTAGCCGGTGGTGCCGTTGATCTGGCCGGCAAAGAACAGCCCACCGATCGCCTGTGTCTCGAAGCTCGGCCGCAGCGCGCGCGGGTCGAAGAAGTCGTACTCGATCGCATAACCGGGGCGCAGGATGTCGGCGTTCTCCAGCCCGACCATCGAGCGCACGGCGGCGATCTGGATGTCGAAGGGCAGCGATGTGGAGATGCCGTTCGGATAGATCTCGTGCGTGTCCAGGCCCTCGGGTTCGAGAAAGATCTGGTGCGCGTCCTTGCCGGCGAAGCGGTTGACCTTGTCCTCGATGCTCGGGCAGTAGCGCGGGCCGGTGCCCTCGATGACGCCGGTGAACATCGGGCTGCGGTCGAAGCCCGCGCGGATGATCTCGTGCGTGCGCGCGTTGGTGTGCGTGATCCAGCACGGCAGCTGGCGCGGATGCTGCGCTGCGTCACCGATGAAGCTGAACACCGGCACCGGGTCGCTGTCACCCTGCTGCTCGGCCAGCCGCGCAAAGTCGATCGAGCGGCCGTCCAGGCGCGGCGGCGTGCCGGTCTTCAGCCGGCCCTGCGGCAGCCTCAGCTCCTTCAGCCGCGCCGACAGCGTGGTCGCCGAAGGGTCGCCGGCGCGGCCGGCGCTGTAGTTCTGCAGCCCGACATGCACGCGGCCGTCGAGAAAGGTGCCGGCGGTCAGCACCACGGCACGGCCGCGGAAGCGAACGCCGACTTGCGTCACCACGCCGGTGACACGCTCGCCTTCGACGACGACATCGTCCACCGCCTGCTGGAACAACCAGAGCTTCGGCTGGTTCTCCAGCCGGCGGCGGATCGCTGCGCGGTACAGCACGCGGTCGGCCTGCGCACGCGTCGCGCGCACCGCCTGACCCTTGCTGGAATTGAGGATGCGGAACTGGATGCCGGCCTCGTCGGTGGCTGCGGCCATCGCGCCGCCGAGCGCGTCGATCTCCTTGACCAGGTGACCCTTGCCGATGCCGCCGATCGACGGGTTGCAGCTCATCTGGCCCAGCGTTTCGAGGCTGTGCGTCAGCAGCAGCGTGCTGCAGCCCATGCGCGCAGCGGCCAGCGCAGCTTCGGTGCCGGCATGGCCGCCACCGACGACGATGACGTCGAATTCCCTGGGGTAGAACACGGTTGCAGCCTTGGGCCGGCGGCCGCGATGCGGCCGGTGGGGACAAGGGCGCCGCGGCGCGGCTCCCGAAGCGCGAATTTTAGGCTTCGCGCCCGCTATGGGTGCCGTGGCCGACGCTGCGCAGATCCTGCGCGACACGCCCACCGTTCAGCGCCACGACGCGCGCGGCGCTGGCGATCGTCTCCGGCCGGTGGGCAACGATCACCCGCGTCAGCGCCAGCTGCCGCACCGCCTGGTTCACCAGCCGTTCGCCGTCGACATCGAGTGCGCTGGTGGCCTCGTCCAGCAGCAGGATCTTCGGCCGCTTGTACAGCGCACGCGCCAGCAGGATGCGCTGCTTCTGCCCGCCGGACAGGCTGGAGCCCATGTCGCCGATCAACGTGTGGTAGCCCATCGGCATGGCTTCGATGTCGTCATGCACCGAGGCGACGCGCGCGCAGTGCATCACCCAATCGATGTCGGGCTGCAGGTCGAAGAAGCTGATGTTGTCGCCGATCGAGCCCGAGAACAGCGGCTCGTCCTGCATCACCACGCCGACCATGTCGCGCCAGGCGCGCAGGCCCAGTTGCGCCAGCGGCACGCCGCCGATCAGCAACTCGCCGCTTTGTGGCGCATGAATGCCGAGGATCAGCTTCAGCAGCGTGGTCTTGCCGCAGCCCGACGGGCCGACGATGGCCACCGACTCGCCGGGTTCGATGCGCAGCGTCACGCCGCTCAGCACCTCGGGCTCGGCGTCCGAATAGGCGAAGCTGACGTCGCGCAACTCGACGGCCGGAATGTCGGCGAGCTTGCGCACGGGGCCGCCGGCCTCCTCCTGCTCGGGCGCGGTCAGCACGATGTCGGCCAGCCGCTCGCCCTGCAGGCGCAGCATCTTCAGTTCGACCACCTTGTCGATCAGGCCGCTGACGCGGGTGGCGAACTGCTCCTTGTAGGCCATGAACGCGAACAGCATGCCGACCGAGAACCGCTGGTCCAGCACCAGCAGCGCGCCGATCCAGATCACCGCCACGCGCTCCAGCCCGAACAGCAGCCGGTGCAGCACGGCGAACAGCAATTCCAGCTTGCGCGTCGCCAGCTCGGCATTCATGGTGTCGACGACCAGGCTGGTGAAGCGCGACTGGCGGTCGGCCTGCGCGTTGAACAGCTTGATCGCCTGCACGCCACGCAGCGACTCGAGGAAGTGGCTCGACTTCTTCGACTCGTGCACCAGCGCCTCTTCGGTGGCGTCGCGCAGCGGCCTGAAGAAGGCCCAGCGCAGCAGCGCATAGGCGCCCACGGCCACCAGCGCCACCACCGTCAAGGTGCTGCTGTAGACAAACATCATCGCCAGCGTCAGCACCACCAGCAGCCCGTCGAGCACCGCTTCGATGAAGCTGGTGGTCAGCGTGCGCTGGATCTCGTGCACGGCCGAGAAGCGCGACCAGATGTCGCCGATGTGGCGCTTCTCGAACCATTCGACCGGCAGGCGCATCAGGTGCGCGAACACGTTGGCCAGCCACTGCAGGTTCAAGGTCGCCGACAGCACCAGCACCGCCCACGAGCGGATCGCTGCCGTACCCGCCTGGATCAGCACCAGCAGGCCGAAGCCGATGCCCAGCGTGGCCAGCAGGTCGCGGTCGGCGCTGACCAGCACGTCGTCGACCACCCACTGCATCAGGAAGGGGCTGAGCAGCATGAAGGCTTCCAGCGCCAGCGCCAGCACGAAGATCTGCGCCAGCGATCGCCTCAGCCCGCTGATCTTGCCGAGCATCTGCCGCGGCGAGACATGCTGCTTGTCGACGCGCGGCACGAAGTCGGCGGCCGGCGTCAGCTCCAGCGCGACGCCGGTGAAGTGGCGCGACACCTGCTCCAGTTTCAGCCGGCGCAAGCCGTGGGCCGGGTCGTGGATCGTCGCGATGCCGCGGCTCACCGCCACCAGCACGACGAAGTGGTTCATGTCCCAGTGCAGGATGCACGGGTGTTCCAGCTGGGCCAGATCCTCGATCTCGGCGCGCAGCGCGCGCGCGTGCAGCTTCAGGCCCTCGGCCATGCGCACCAGGTCGAGCAGGTTCACGCCCTTCAGCGACAGCGAGAAGCGCTGGCGCAGCGTCGGCAGATCGGACTGCAGCCCGTGCGCCGCTGCCACCATCGCCAGGCAGGCCAGGCCGCATTCGGCACCTTCGGTCTGCAGCATCACCGGCACGCGGCTGGCGCCGAAGCCCAGGCGCAGGCCGCCCCATTTGCCCAGACGCGAACTCATTCCACGAGAATGTAAGTGAGTGCTCTCATAGCCGATTCGTCAAACCCAGAACCGGTGCGAACAGCCATTCGATCAGGCGCCGCCGCTCCAGCAGCACGTCGGCCTGCATGCGCATGCCGGCGACCAGCGGCTGCACCGTGCCGAACGCACGCAGCTCCGGCTGATCCATCGCCACCGTGATGCGAAACAGCGGTTCCGCCGCCGCGTCGGCCCCGACCGGGCCGGACAGCGGCAGCCCGGCCAGCTCGGGCGCTGCCAGCGGCGTGCGCGACACCTGCAGCACCCGTCCGCCCTGATGGCCGAACTTCTGATACGGGAAGGCCTCGAAGCGCAGCCTCACCTCCTGGTCCGGCCGCACGAAGCCGACCGCACCCGACGGCGCGAACAGGTGCGCCTGCAGCCGGGCACCCGCCGGAATCAGGCTGGCCAGCGCGGACGCCGGCGACACGCTCTGCCCAGGTTCGGCCAGCACCGAGCTGATCGTTCCGTCCTGTGGCGCGCGCACGACGATCTGGCGCACGGCATCCTGCTCGGCCGCCTCGCGCGCGAGCGCCGCCAGGTCGCGCTCGATCACGCCTTGGCGCGACTTCAGCTGCACCGGCAGGCCGCGGCGTTCGCCCTCCAGCGCGAGTCGGTCGCGTGCCAGCGCCGCACTCTGCCGCTGCAGCGCCTGCGCCTGCGCCTGCAGGCCGATGACCTCTTCCTTCTTCGTCTGCACCTGCGCCGGCGAGATGAACTGCTCGCGGCTCAGCGATTCCAGCCGATCCAGCGACTGCTGCGCCAGCGTCAGCCGTTGCCGGTGCAGGGCCGCCTCGGCGTCGATCTGGCCCTGCTCGCGCTTCATCTCGTCGAGCCGCCGTTGCAGCGACAGCGATTCGCCTTCGGCGAGCAATGTCTGCTGCCGCAACGCGTCCTCGAGGCTGCGGCGCCGCTCGTCGAGGCTGCGCTGCACACGCGCCTGCACGTCGGCGGACAGCGTGCTGCCCTCCAGCCCGAGCACGAACATGACGTCGCCGGCGCGCACCGACTGGCCCTCTTGCACATGGCGTTCGAGCACACGCCCCTGCGCCGGTGGCACCAGCCGGATCACACCCAGGTCAGGCACCAACACGCCGCCGATGCGCGCCTTGCGCGTGTACTCGCCGAAGAACAGGAAGGCCAGCACCAGCAGCAGCAGGCCCAGCACGCCGGCGGTCAGCAGCGTCAGCGACAGCGGGCGCACCAGCTGCACCTGCCCCAGCCAGTGCTGGTGCTGGGCCTCGGCCACTTCGGGGCGGAACAGCGATGCCATGGCTTCAGCCTCGATGCGCAGGCGGGCGCCGCGTCGACCGGGAAACAAAAAAGCGGACCGGTGGAACCGGCCCGCGGACATCATGGCAGGCCATGGGGGCCAACCATAATGCCAATCAGCCTAGGAGCACATCACCAAGTACCCCAAGGCCTCTTGATCTGCGGCCTGCACGGCCGCTCGGACTTACCGGGTGTACCAACCCCCGCGCGGCAGGCCGCCGGACACCTTCTTCAGTTCGGCCAGGTCCAGCTCGACCGGGCCGGTCTTCGTGGTCTGCTTCTTCTGCGGAACGACGTCTGTGGCAGTCTTGTTGGTCTTCTTCGGGCTCACTGCTTTCTTCATAAGGACTCCTTGTGATCCTGACGGTGCGAATCGTCTTCAGCGCACGGGCCCATTGCAGCAGCGACGGCCGTCCGAGAACACTGTCAGCTCTTACAGGTCGGGGCTGCACGCGGCGTCGGCGCCACGGCGGCGACGGCATGGCCGCTCAGTGAATCAGTCCGAGGCGCAGTGCCTTCAGCACCGCGGCGTGCTTGCTGGCGCAGCCCAGCTTGTGCATCGCATTGTTGACATGCAGCACCGCGGTGCGCTCGCTGATGCCGAGGATCGCGCCGACTTCCCAGGCGGTCTTGCCTTCCATCGTCCAGTGCAGCGCTTCGAGTTCGCGCGGCGTCAGCGCCGGCTTCTCGGGCTGCATCGGCTCGGGCACCAGCAGCCGCAGCGCGGCTTCCTGCGCATGCACGGCGAACAGCTGCAGGTCGGCGACGACGCGTTGCAGCTCGCCGGCATCGGCTGGTAACGGTTTGTCGCGGTCGACGCCGAGCACGAAATGCCGCCCTTCGGGCATGTGCAGCGCCATCGCGATGCCGGTGCTGTAGCCGAACTGCGCCTGTTCCTCCCACAGCTCGCCCAGCCCCTGGCCGGTGTAGGTCTGCTGGTCCCAGATGATCGGCACGCTTTGCTTGCGGCAGTGCTGCATCACCGGGTCGCGCCGCATCACCATCGTGTCGCGGAAGGCGCGGGAATAGGCCTGCGGCGTGTTGTCCACGCTGATGAAATCGGTGCCGGCGACACCGTGCTCGATGACGGTGATCGCCGCCACCGTGTCGAAGCCCAGGCGCTGCGCGAAGCGCACCACCTCGTCGCGGAACTCCTCACGGTTCTGCGCCCCGAGCACCGCGGAGTAGCCGCCCGGCAGCATCAGAATGCCCCGCCCGCGGCGCCACGGCAGCAGCCCCGTCGGGGCAACATGCCCTGACAGGGTTTACAGCTTCCAACACCTGTGCCGTTGCGCAAACATGGCGCCATGTCCAGCACGACGAGTCCTTCCGACACCTTCGACATGAGCTCTGCCACACCCTGGTCGATCCGCGCGTGGCCGCCGCTATTGTGGCAGGCCGGTCGCGAATCGCAATTGCGCTTCCACCACTTGAGCACACGCGTCATGCCCGCGGGCGACCGCACGTCGCGCAGCGCCGGACAGACGATCTGGGGCGGGCGCTCGGCCGACGGCGAAGCCGGCGTCGCCTGGGACTGGGTGCAGATCTCCGACCACGTGGTGGCGATGGCCGACCCGATGTCGGTGGTGACGAACCTGCGCCTGGTCGGCGAGGAAGGCGAGGTGCTGACCGCGCTGGAATCGGCGCGCTTCCTGAACGAGATCGTGCACGCGCTGCCGTGGCAGACCGAGGTGCAGCGCGCGCTGCACGTCGGCCACGCCTGACGCCTCACTTCAGCGCGGCCGGGCGCAGCGCGCGCGCCACCGACAGCAGGCACAGCAGCACCAGCAGCACGCACACGCCGAGCGGCAGGGCCAGTTCCCACAGCGCGGTCGGTTCGCCGCGCAGCACACGACCCATCAACGTGATCTGCGCCAGCGCCGGCACGGCCAGGTGCCAGGGCGCTTCGCCTTCCTGGCTGAACAGGCTCACCAGCGGCAGCAGCGATACCGCCAGCACCAGCGCGGTGGCGTTGGCCTGCGCTTCCTTGACGCTGCGGCAGCGGATGGCGATGGCCATCAGCAGCGCCGACAGCGCGCCGGCCAGCGGCAGCAGCAGCGCCAGGAACATCGCGCCCTCGCGCACGCCGAAGCGGAACATCGCCGACAGCGTGTCGCTGCGCAGCAACCATTGTCCGGGCAGGAAGCTGGCGCAGCTGAGCAGCGCGACCAGCATGCCCACGGCGGCCACCGCCGCCCACTTGCCGAGCACCAGCGACAGCGGCGACACCGGGTTGGTCAGCAGCGGTTCGAGCGAGCCGCGTTCGCGCTCGCCGGCGGTCGTGTCCAGCGCCGCGTGCAACGCACCGTAGACCACCGCCATCAGCACGAAGAACGGCACCAGCGAGGTCCACTGCGCGGCGCGGGCCGCCGGACTGGCCAGGTCGCGCTGATCGACGTCGACCACCTGCAGGGCGGCGGGCGCGACGCCACGCCAGGCCAGGCGCAGCAACGCCTGTTCCTGGACGAAACCCTGCAGCAGATGCGCCGTGCGCGAGGCGCCGGCCGCGGCGCGCGGGTTGGTCGAGCTGAAGACCAGTTCGACGCGCGGCGCGAGGCCGCGCGCGAGCTCGGCTTCGAACCCGTCGCCGATCACCAGCACCGGCTCGCCCAGCTGCTTGCTCTGCAGCAGCTGCTCGAAACCCTGCGGTGCCGGGCTGACGCGGTGGTTCTGCCGCAGCAGGTAGTTGTGCAGCGTCGGCGCATGCTCGATGCCGGCGACGACCACTTCGCGCGACTCGGCACGCTGCTCGATGCCGGCCACCAGCGTCGACAGCAGCACCAGCACCAGCGGGCCCAGCGCCACCGAGCTGAGCACGATGGCGAGCAGCGTGCGCCGATCGCGCAGCGCATCGCGCAGCTCCTTGCACAGCACCGTCCACACCGCACCGCTCACGGGACCGCCTGCGTTGCGACGCCGTCGCCGCCGAAGGCGAGCTGCACGAAGCAGCTCTCGAAGTCGGACTGGCCGGTCAGCGCACACAGCTCGTCCACCGTCCCCTGCGCCACCGCGCGGCCGCGTGCCATCACCAGCACCTGGTCGCACAGCCGCTGCACCTCCTGCATCAGGTGCGTGGAAAAGACGATGCACTTGCCGTGCTCGTCGCGCAGCCGGCGCAGCGCGTCGCGCAGTGCGCGTGTCGCGGCAACGTCCAGGCCGTTGGTGGGCTCGTCGAGGATCAGGTTGTGCGGGTCGTGCACCAGGGCGCGTGCCAGCGCGGTCTTCATGCGTTCGCCCTGGCTGAAGCCTTCGGTGCGGCGCTCCAGCAGCGGCTCCATCTGCAAGGTCCGCGCGAGCCGCTCGGTGCGCGACTCGGCCGCAGCCTGGCCGATGCCATGCAGGCGGGCGTAGTAGACGATGTTCTCGCGCGCCGTCAGCCGCGGGTACAGGCCACGCGCGTCGCCGAGCATGCCGATGCGCGCCAGCGCGGCACGCGGCTGCGTCGCGAGGTCGATGCCGTCGACATGCACCGCGCCGGCATCGGGCGGCAGCAGCCCGGCGACGATGCGCAACAGCGTGGTCTTGCCGGCGCCGTTGGGGCCGAGCAGCCCGCTGATGCAGCCGTCGCGCGCCACCCAGTCCAGCGTGTCCACCGCCTGCACGCTGCGCGCCGAGCGGCCACGGCCCGCGCTGAAGCGCCGCGCGATGCCGCGCACCTCGATCACGGGTGCGCTCCGAAGCCGGGCGGCACGAACACCGTCGGGCGTGGCATGTCGCGCGCGCAGCCGGCATCGACGCGCAGCGCCGCCGCGTCGTCGGCCGCGTCGACGAAGCGGAACACCGCCTCA
>DAORHX010000120.1:0-9421 GCA_035438245.1 Rubrivivax sp. | reverse complement strand
CAGAAGTGGCGTGTGACCTCCGCATCCTCGAACTGCGCAAGCGCGGCCTTGGCGCTGCCAGCGATGAGCTCGCCGATCTGCGCACGCTGTGCGTCGTTGCCGGCCGTGGCGATGGCGCGGCCGACGAGCAGCGCACCGAGCACCGGCTCGACCACCAGCCCGCGCCCGAGCTGCTCGAAGACGACGGCGATGTCGAAGCCGCTGCCGCCGAAGCCGCCGTCGGCGTCGGAGAACAGTGCGCCGATGGCGCCGATCTCGGCAATCTGCGTCCACGCCTCGCTGCTGTAGCCGGCGGCCGACTTGCTGATGCGGTTGCGCGCCTCGAAGCCGTACTGCTCGCGCAGGTAGCGGCCGAGCGAGTCGGCCAGCATGCGGCGGTCTTCGGTGTGTTCGAAGTTCATGCTGCTGTCCTTGCTCAGAGCCCGAGGATCATCTTGGAGATGATGTTGCGCTGCACCTCGTTGGAGCCGCCATAGATCGAGGTCTTGCGCAGGTTGAAGTACCTCGCTCCGGCATACGCGGCGCCCGGCGGCCCGACCGGCGGCGCGTCGTAGCCCTCGTCCTCCAGCGCCGCTTCGATGTACGGCAGCGCATAAGGCCCCATCGCGCGCCGGTACAGCGACGACAGTTCCTGCTGGATCTGCGTGCCGCGGATCTTCAGCATCGAACTCTCGGCGCCGGGTGCGCCGCCGCCTTCGACCGCGGCGAGCACGCGCAGGTTGGTGGTCTTCATGTTCTCCAGCTCGATCTCGACGCGCGCCATGCGCGCCGCGAACGCCGGGTCGTCGGCGAGCGCGCGCCCGTTCTTCATCTGCTTCGCGGCAATCGCCTTGAGCCGGCCGAGCGCCGCCATCGAGCCGCCGACGCCGGCGATGTTGGTGCGCTCGTAGGTCAGCAGGTACTTGGCGCAGGTCCAGCCCTTGTTCTCCTGCCACACCAGGTTGTCGGCCGGCACGCGCACATCGGTGAGGAACACCTCGTTGACCTCGCGATCGCCGTCGAGCGTGACGATCGGCCGTACCTCGACGCCCGGGCTCTTCATGTCGACCAGCAGGAAGCTGATGCCCTCCTGCTTCTTCGCCTTCGGGTCGGTGCGCACCAGGCAGAAGAGCATGTTGCCGTGCTGGCCCATCGTGGTCCAGGTCTTCTGGCCGTTGACGATGTAGTGGTCGCCCTTCTCGTCACGGCCAGGCACCGCAGTGGTCTTCACGGCGGCCAGGTCGGAGCCGGCACCGGGTTCGGAATAGCCCTGCGACCACCAGTCGGACCCGTCCAGGATGCGCGGCAGCCAGTGGCGCTTCTGCGCTTCGCTGCCGAACTTGATCAGCACCGGCCCGAGCATCGACAGGCCGAAGGGCACGATGCGCGGCGTGTT
The DNA here is from genome assembly GCA_035438245.1 of Rubrivivax sp. Lineage (GTDB taxonomy): Bacteria > Pseudomonadota > Gammaproteobacteria > Burkholderiales > Burkholderiaceae_C > Rubrivivax. Next base: position 8,046 of record DAORHX010000120.1, on the reverse strand, counting down.
CGCGAGCGCACATTCGGTGTCGAAGATGAACGACTGCACCGGCGTCCAGCCGGTGCCGCCGTGCTCCACCGGCCAGTGGCTGGCGAGCCAGCCGCGTGCATTCAGGATGGCGTGCCACTCTTCGTGATCGGCTTTCGTCAAGCGCTTGCCGGTGCGCACCTTGTCGGCCAGGCGCCGCGGGTACTTCTGCTGCAGGAACGTGCGCACCTCGTCGCGGAACGCCTGCTCTTCGGCGGTGAAACTCAGGTCCATCAACTGGCTCCTTCAGCCTGATTCCGCTCAAGCCACGACCTTGGACGCGCGCAACTGCGTGATCGCCGCGGCGTCGTAGCCGGCTTCGCGCAGGATCTCGTCGCTGTGCTGGCCGATGTCGGGCGCCTTGCGCGGCTCGACCTTGGACGCCCCGGCGACTTGGATGGGGCTGTCCACCGTCAGCATCGTGTCGCCGTCGAAGGACCGCAGGAAGCCGTTGGCGATCGCCTGCGGGTCGCTCGCGACATCCTCGGCGCTGGCGACGATCTCGAACACGATGCCCGCCTCGGTCAGGATGCGTCGCCATTCGCTGCGGTCGCGCGTCGCAAAGGCGGCGTCGACGGCGGCGCTCAGTTCGGCCGCACGCTCGAAGCGGTCGGCCTGCTTGGCGAAGCGCGGGTCTTCGACCAGGCTGTCCAGGCCCAAGCACCTGGCGAACACCGGCCACTGGCGCTCTTCGTTCAGGATCGTCAGGATCAGCCAGCGGCCGTCGCGGCAGCGGTAGTAACTGGTCAGCGCGTTGAAGGGGCGCTCGCGCGGCGGGCGCGGAAAGAAGGTCGCGCCGCACAGCGCGGCCTGCACCATGAAGCCGTTCGACCACAGCCCGTTGGCCATCAGCGACGAGCCGACCTGCATGCCGCGGCCGCTGCGCTCGCGCTGGTACAGCCCGGTGACGATCGCCGCGTACAGCGACATCGCCGACGGGTGGTCGCCCATGCCGGTGATCGCACGCGCCGGCGCGGTTTCGGCGTCGACGCGCACGCTGTCCATCAGCCCCGAGCGCGCCCACCAGGCCGTCATGTCGAAGCCGGGCTTGGCGGCCTCGTCGCCGACTTCGCCGTAGCCGGTGAACGAGGCGTAGATCAGCCGCTGGTTCAGCGCGGCGAGCTGCTCGTAGCCGAGCGCGAGCTTGTTGCGCACCGCCAGCGGATAGTTGGTGACGAACACGTCGGCACGCTGCGCCAGCCGATGCAGCACCGCCTGGCCCTCGGGCTTGGCCAGGTCGAGTGCCAGGCTGCGCTTGTTGCGGTTGTCGAGCAGCCAGCTGTAGTTGTGATCACCCTTCGGCGTGCCGGGCAGGCGGGCCAGGTTGCGGCCCGGATCGCCGGCACCGGGCGGCTCGATCTTGATCACGTCGGCGCCGAAGTCCGACAGCACCGTCGCTGCGCCGGGTGCGGCGATGAAGCTGCTGCAGTCGATGACGCGCAGGCCGTCGAAGATGCCGCTCATGTCTGCCTCCTTCACTGACCGGCCGGCTTCGAACGCTGCGCCGCCAGCGCGCGCAGCAGCGCGATCTGCTTGTCGTCGCGCTCGCGCTCCATCTGCGCCATCGGGATCTTGCCGAACGACGCCGCGGTCTGGCTGACGATGCGCTGCTTCAGCGTGTCGTCCATCTCCACCGTCGGCATGTGCTTCCAGGCCGCGACCATGTTCTTGCCCAGGCCGCCTTCGGAGAAGAAGGCGGGCAGTCCGCCCGGCCCGCCGCCCATGTGGAAAGAGCTGAACGGCCCGTTCACCGCCCAGCGCAGGCCGACCGAGTTGGTGACGCAGTCGTCGAGCTCGTCGACCGTGCACACGCCCTGCTGCACCAGGTAACACGCCTCGCGCATGATCGCGCGCTGCAGCCGGTTGACGACGAAGCCCTGGATCTCCTTCTTCAGCACGCGCGCCACCTTGCCCAGCGCGGTGTAGAAGGCCACCGCATCGGCCACAGCCGCCGCTTCGGTGCGCTCGCCCGGCACCACCTCGACCAGCGGGATCAGGTGCGGCGGGTTGAACGGGTGGCCGATCAGCAGCCGGCTCGCATCCTTCATGTCACGGCCCTGCTCAGTGGCCGGCCGTGCCGAGCTGGACGACAGCAGCAGCGCGTGCTTCGGCACGAGCGGCTCGATGCGCGCCCACAGCTGCTGCTTCCACTCGGGCTTCTCGGGACCGTTCTCCTGCACCAGGTCGACGCCGGCGACCGCGCGCTCCAGGTCGGGCTCGAAGCGCAGGTTGCGCTCCAGACCCTCTGACGGCAGGCCGAGCGCTTGCAGCGTCGGCGCGATCTCGAGCAGATCGTTCTTGAGCACCGACTCGATATCGGCGCGCGGGTCGTTGACCACGACCTTCAGACCGTGGGCCAGGAACAGCGCCGTCCAGGACGAGCCGATCACGCCGGCGCCGATGACGGCGACGTTGCGGTAGCGCTCGAACACGGCTGCGGCATCGGCGTTCGGCGAACTCATCGTGGTGTCTCCTTCAATGTCCGTCGCCACGCGGGCGACAAGTCGTCATGCGATCGATGCGCCGGCGAACTCGGCACCGCGCCACTCAACTGCCCGGCGGATAGTCGTAGAACCCGCGGCCGTTCTTCGCGCCCAGCCGGCCCTCGGCGATCATCTTGCGCAGCAGCGTGCGCGGCGCCTGTGGCAGGCCCGGGTTCTTCTGCGCGTAGTGCTCCTCGATGCTCAGCACCACGTCCAGCCCGACGGCGTCCATGCGGCGGCACGGGCCTCGCTGCTCGCCGGTGGCCTGGGTGTAGATCGCGTCCACCACCTGCGGCGACGCCACGCCCTCGGCCACCACCGCCAGCACCTCGCGCTTGATCGCGGCCCAGATGCGGTTGTAGATGAAGCCCATGCTCTCGCGCTGCACGATGTACGGGGTCAGGCCGTAGCCGGGCAGCAGCTCGGCCAGCAACTGGATGACGGCCGGGTCGGTGTGGCCGCAGGACATCAGCTCCACCGGCGTGGCGCGCGGCGGCATCAGGTAGTGCGTGTTCAGCAGCCGCGCCGGGTTGGCGACGCTGTCGGCGAAGGCGCTGGAGCAGTACGACGACGAGTTGCTGGCCAGGATCGCGTCGGGCGCGGCGAGCGCGTCGATCTGCTTGAAGATCTCGCGCTTCAGCTCGAGCCGCTCGGGCACCGCCTCGACGACGTGCCACGCGTCGGCGAGCGCCGCGGCCATGTCACCGCAGCCGACGATCGTGCCGGCTTTGCCGTCCTTGATCGTCTGCAGCACGGCGGGCAGCTGCTCGCGGGCGAAGGTGACGCCGGCTTCGCGCACCGCCGCGTCGGGATCGTAGAGCCTGGTCTCGGCGCCGCGCGTAGCCAGCATCAGCGCGATGCGGCGCCCCAGCGTGCCCGCGCCCAGGATCGCGATCGGGCGCGTCGCCGTGTTCTCGGGGAGCTTGAAGGCCATGTCGATCACCGCTGACATCAAGCCCGCAGATAGGCGATGCCGGTCAGCTTGCCGCGGCCGTGGTAGATGATCTCGCCCTTGCTCGCGCCATCGAGGCCGACCCGGTAGATGCGGCCTGCCAGCTCGCTGACGAAGGCGCGGCGGTTCGGCAGGTCCAGCGCCAGCCCGATCGCCTCGTGCATGTCGTGCAGCAGGATCTGGTGGTCCACCGGCTTGCCGTTATGCATGCGGGCGCGGTTCAGCGTATTGCCCTTCGGCGGATCGCCGCGGTCGGTCCAGTACAGGGTCTGGTTCGCCTCGTCCCACTCCAGGTCGATCGGCTCGGGCAAGCCATCGAAGATGGTTTCGACGTCGCTGCGCCGCAGCGGATCCAGGCCCGGCGTCAGCGCCAGCGGCATGCGCATGATGCGCCCGACGTTGCCGTTGGGCGTGCCCTTGAGGCTGAAGTACAGGTGGCCGGCCTGGGCGTCCACCGCGACGCCGACACAATGCCGGCGCTCGTCGCGCCGCTCTTCGCCGCTGCCGGTTTGCACGTGCGTGTGCAGGTCCGAGCCGTCGGGGCGGCAGCTCATCACCCGCATGCCCTCGCGGTCGCACCAGTACAGGCGGCCGGTGGCGGCGTCGAAGGTGATCTGCTTGCCGGTGACGAAGCTGCCCAGCGGCACGATCACCCGGCGCTCGCTGCCGTCGTAGTTGGCGCGCTCGATGTAGCCCTCGTTCTCCCAGAAGTCGCCGTCGCCGGTGCGCGTGCTACCCATGAAGGTGTAGAACAGGTGCCGCCGGGCCGGATCGATGGTCACGCCGTCGGGCCTCGATGCGAGGTCGCCGACCAGCACCCTGACGTCGCTGCCGTCCGGCGTCATCGACATCACGCGCGACATCGGGCCCAGGCTGAGCACGATGAGTCGGTCAGAGGAATCGCTCATGCCGGTTGTCTCCGTTGGCGGATCGACGCTGCTTTCGACGGACCCGAGGGGCGGCCCGCGCGCACCGCGGCACAAGCCTCGGCCTGCGAACTCGCCACCGTCTCGGCGAGCCGGCGCACGTTGTCGAGCGCCTGCGCGACCACGCGCCCTGCCAGCTCGGTACGCCGCGCCGCGAAGTCGGCGCCGTCCATCGCCCCAAGCTGCTTGACGGCGCTGCGCCACTCGGCCGCAGAATCGCGCAGCAACTCGGCCTCGCGCCGGGCGAGCAGCCTCATGCCGTCGTGGGCGCGCCGGTTGGCCAGCGCGACCGCGCGCATCTCGGCACGCCTGGCGTCGGCGATCGACTTCACATCGACCCCCGGCAGCTTGAAGGCGTCGAGGAAGCGCTGCAGGTCGACCACGGGCAGCGCCGCGCGACCTGGCTTGGCGCGGGCCTCGGGTCGTTTGGCGGCGGTCATCGAAGCGCTGGGTCGGCATCAAAGGGTGGGCGATCTTTCCGCCGCGCGTGCAGCGCGTAAAGGTGCGCCGCGACCGTTTGCCGGGTGAGTTGCGGACAGGGCACGGCCCGCTCGGGTGACCCTGCGGCGCTCGGGGTTTGCCTTGCGTCGTGGTCTGCACGGCGGCAGTTATGCTGCCGTTCGCCATGCATCAACCGACCACCGGGCGGCTGTCCGAGCCCCCCGCCCCTAGAGCCCCTTAGCCGTGAACCGCCCGTCGCGCAGCTTCGACGAGAAGATCTATCCGGCGCACAAGATCGTCGCCGTGGTGGCAGCGCTCGCCGAGCGTGGCGTGAGCGCCGCCAAGGCGCTGGCCGGCACGGACCTGGCCGAAGGCCGGCTGGCGACCAGCCCAATCTCGTACCGGCAGATGCGAACCGTCTTCGACAACGCCCGGCAACTGAGCACCGAGCCGGCGCTGGCGTTGATCGCCGGCCGGAAGATGCACTTCACCTCCTTCGGCATGTACGGCTACGCGCTGTTGAGCAGCCCGAGCCACGCCGCGGCGATCGACTTCGCGGTCAAGTACCACGATGTCATGGGGCCGTTGGTCGAGATGTGCTTTCGCCGCGAAGGCGCAGCCGCTGTGTATTCGTACGAGCCGATCCTCGAGCTCGATCCGGCGCAGCCGCTGTACCGCTTCTTGCTGGAGTTCCAGTTCGCCAGCCATCACACCATCATGACCGACCTGTACGGCAAGGGCTTCAGGTTCTCGCAGATCAGCACCACCTATGCCGCGCCGGCGCATGCTCGCGCCTACGCCAGGTTGTTCAAGTGCCCGGTGCATTTTGCTCAGCCGGTCAACGAACTGCGCTTCGACGAGGCCTGGATCACGCAGCGCATGTCGTATGCGAACCCGATCACCTACGCGATGGCGCACGAGGCCTGCGAGCAGGACCTGCGCGAAGTCGCGCGCGCCGGCAGCGTCGCGGCGCGAGTGCACCGCCTGCTGATCACGCAGGCCGGACGCTTTCCCGACATCGACGAAGTCGCCGCCGGGCTGTCGATGAACGCCAGGACCTTGCGCCGCCGGCTCGACGCCGAACAGAGCTCGTACCGCAAGATCCTGACCGAGGTGCGCATGCATCTGGCCATCGAGTACCTGCGCAAGACGCGCATGACGAACGACGAGATCGCGGCGCGTCTGGGCTACAGCGACGCGGCGAACTTCCGCCACGCCTTCAGGCGCTGGACCTTCCGCCATCCGTCGGACTTCCGCGGCCGCTGACCACCGCGGGCATCGGGACGGGTGCGCTGCCCGGCTGGGTGGCTCGATCATCGGGCGACCCTTGTCGACGATGCGGACCACGCGGTGGCGTGCCAGCACCGTGGCGGAGGCTGCGCGCAGACTGTGCGATGCCCTGGTCAGCCGGTGAACCCGATCGGGTTTGGCGCCTGGCGCTCGGGCAGACGATCGAAGATGCGATCGCCAGATGGCGCTCGACAAGGGTCCGCCCGGTGGGCGCGCTCATGCCGACCTGTCCAGCCCGGCCGGGACGAGTGTGGAACCCTTCGACGCCGAGCCCGGGTGCAGGTAGGTGTCGGGCTTCCACTGCAGCCCGTCGAGCTTTGCGGATCGCCTGCGCCGCCTGCTGGGCATAGGCGAACAGCAGCAGCGTGTCCGCGCCCTTGCCCCTTGCCTTTGAGCGCGATGAGCTGCGAGTCCACCGTCGGGTCGGTGGCTTCAGAACCTGTTCGGCCCCATGTAGCCGAACAGGAAGGCCGCCACCTTGCGCATCTGGATCTCCTCGCTGCCCTCGGTGATGCGGTAGCGGCGGTGGTGGCGGTAGATGTGCTCGAAGGGCTTGTGGCGGCTGTAGCCGATGCCGCCGTGCACCTGCATCGCGCGGTCTGCCGCTTCGCACACCAGGCGGTTGGCCCAGTAGTTGCACATCGAGACCTTGTCGGACAGCTTCTTCTCGACCTCGGGGTGCGGCATCTGGTCCATCTGCCAGGCGGTCTTGCGGATCAGCAGGCGCAGCATCTCGACCTGCGTGGCCAGTTCGACCAGCGGGAACTGGATGCCCTGGTTGCGCGCCAGTTCCTCGCCGAAGGGCTTGCGCTCGCGCGCGTACTTCACGCTCTCGGCGACGCAGAAGGCCGCGGCACCCAGCGAGCTGGCAGCCTGGCGGATGCGGTTCTCGTGGACGAAGCTCTGCGCCAGCGGCAACCCGCGGCCTTCTTCGCCGAACAGCGCGTCGGCCGGCACCCACACGTCGGTGAAGCTGACGCGCGGGTGGTCGGTGGGCATGTTGAAGGTCCACAGGTATTCCTCGACCTTCACCCCCGGGGTGTCGGTGGGCACCAGGAAGCAGCTGATGCCCTTGGCGTCGCCAGCCTTGCCCGACGTGCGGGCGAACAGCGCGCAGTGTGTCGCGGTGTGCATGCCGGTAGTCCACATCTTCTCGCCGTCGATGCGCCAGCCCTGCACCGGACCATGCGTGCCGTTGCGCGTTTCGCGTACCGCCTTGGTTTCCATGTGCGTGGCGTCGGAGCCGTGGTTGGGCTCGGTCAGGCCGAAGGTGATGCGCGTGGCGAAGTTAAGCTGGCCGGTGATGAACTTTTCCTTCTGCGCCGGCGTGCCGAAGTCGCGCAGCATGACGATGACCGGGAAGTTGCCGACCACCGAATGTTCGTTCTGCAGGTCGTTGAACAGGCCCAGCCCCTTCGCGGCCAGGTGCTCGCGGATGACCGCCATCCACAGGTTGCCGATCTGCTGCCCGCCGTACTCGGTGGGCAGCGACAGCCGGTAGAAGCCGGCGCGGTCCGCGCGCTGCTTGCATTCCAGCAGCAGCGCTTCCCATTCGGGCCGCGGCAGCCCGCCGTGGTCGAAGTCGGTGCGCGCCCATTCGCGGCGGTGGTCGAAGAAGCGCTCGTTGTCGTCCTGCGCCTGCAGCGGCTCGATGTCCTGGGTGATGAAGCGGTCCAGGTTCCTCAGCAGTTCGCTCAGTTCATGGGGCAGGTCGAAGTCCATCGTGTCTCACTCCTTGGCGGAGGTTTCGTCGCCGGTCTCATGGCCCGTCTCATGGCCCGTCTCATGGCGAAAAGGGGCGTAGCCGGGCTGGTCGATCGCCAGCCGGGCCAGCGTGCCGGCCCACAGGTGGGCCAGCAGCGCGGGGTCGTCGGCGCGCAGCCGGCCGTCGCCGATGCGGCGGCACAGTTCGGCTTGCTGCGTGGCGGGTTCGCCG
>DAORHX010000119.1:0-9428 GCA_035438245.1 Rubrivivax sp. | reverse complement strand
ATAAAGGGCAGTTGCTGCAAGACCCGTTCCTGAACCTGCTGCGCAAGGAGCATGTGCCCGTGTCGATCTATCTGGTCAACGGCATCAAACTGCAAGGGCACATCGAGTCTTTCGACCAGTATGTCGTGCTGCTGCGCAACACCGTCACGCAGATGGTCTACAAGCACGCCATCTCCACCGTCGTGCCTGGCCGCGCGGTGAATTTCCACGCCAGCGAACCTGGCGAGCAGGCCTGAAGGGGCGGGCGCCACCGACGGCGTCGGCACTTCGGCCTTGAACCCCTCTTCCTCCCCGACGACGCCCGAGGCGGGTGCGGCCACGCGGGCCGTGCTCGTCGGCGTCGACATCGGCAACGATGCCGGCTTCGATGCGACGCTGGACGAACTGGCGCTGCTGGCCCAGTCGGCCGGCGACGAGCCGGTGGGCCGCGTCGTCGCGCGCCGCAGGGCGCCCGACGCCGCGCTGTTCGTCGGCTCGGGCAAGGCCGACGAGATCAAGTCGCTGGTGCAGTCCAGCGGCGCGCACGGCGTGATCTTCGACCAGGCGCTGAGCCCGGCGCAGCAGCGCAACCTGGAGCGCCACCTCGGCGTGCCGGTGGCCGACCGCACCGGGCTGATCCTCGACATCTTCGCCGCACGTGCGCAAAGCCACGAAGGCAAGCTGCAGGTCGAGCTGGCGCGGCTGCAGTACGTGGCAACCCGGCTGGTGCGGCGCTGGTCGCACCTGGAGCGGCAAAGCGGCGGCATCGGGCTGCGCGGCGGCCCCGGCGAAGCGCAGATCGAACTCGACCGCCGCATGATCGGCGAGCGCATCAAGTCGGTCGCGGCGCGGCTGGAGAAGGTCAAGCGCCAGCGCGGCACGCAGCGCAAGGCGCGCGAACGGCGCGGCACCTTCCGCATCTCGCTGGTCGGCTACACCAATGCCGGCAAGTCGACGCTGTTCAACGCGCTGGTCAAGGCGCGCGCCTATGCGGCGGACCAGCTGTTCGCGACGCTGGACACGACGACGCGCGCGTTGTGGCTCGGCGACGAGGCCGGCTCGGTGTCGCTGTCCGACACGGTCGGCTTCATCCGCGACCTGCCGCACAAGCTGGTCGAGGCCTTCCGCGCGACGCTGCAGGAAGCGGCGGACGCCGACCTGCTGCTGCACGTGATCGATGCGGCCAGCCCGCTGCTGCTCGAGCAGAGCGCCGAAGTCGAGCGCGTGCTGGCCGAGATCGGCGCCGACCGGGTGCCGCAGGTGCTGGTCCACAACAAGTGCGATCTGCTGCAGCCGTCGCGCCAGCCGCGGCAGACGGTCGACTGGGTCGAACGCGCCAACGGCACGCGCGTGCGCCGCGCCTTCGTCAGCGCGCGCGACGGCAGCGGCCTGGCGGCGCTGCGCGAGGTGTTGGCGGACACGGTGCGCGAGCGCTTGAATGCGCCGGACCCGGCCCCATCTTCGCCGCCTGATGCGCGCGCGCTTCGTGCAGCCGTAACTTCCTCCATCCCGTTGCAACCCCCACACCATGGCTGAGATCCCCCCCGACCGGCATGCCGCCACCGCCGGTGACGTCGCCCGGGCCGCGTCGGCGCTGCTGCGTGCGCTGCTGCGCCCACTGTGGCCGCGTGCGCGCGCCGGCGACACGCTGGTGCTCAGCGGCGGGCGCAACGAGGGCCCGCCCGACCTGGACGAACTGTGGCGCGACTTCAATCGCAAGTTGAGCGGCATGTTCGGCGGCAAGCTCGGCGGGCAGCGGCCGCGGCGCGGCGAGGATCGCCCGCCGGACGGCGGCCCGCCGTTCCAGCCGAACATCCGCAGCGCCGGCATCGGCGCCGGGCTGATCGCCGGCGTGGTGGCGCTGGTCTGGCTGGGCAGCGGCGTGTTCATCGTGCAGGAAGGGCAGCAGGCGGTGGTGACGCAGTTCGGCCGCTTTGCGTACACCGTCGACGCCGGCATCCAGTGGCGCTTCCCCTATCCGTTCCAGGCGCACGAGACGGTGCCGGTGACGCAGTTGCGCTCGGTCGAGATGGGCCGCAACACGCCGGTGCCGGCCACCGGCCTGCGCGACTCGTCGATGCTGACGCAGGACGAGAACATCATCGACATCCGCTTCACCGTGCAGTACCGGCTGAAGGACGCGCGCGCCTTCCTGTTCGAGAACCGCAACCCGGACGAGGCGGTGGTGCAGGCCAGCGAATCGGCGGTGCGCGAGGTGGTCGGGCGCAGCAACGTCGACGCCGTGCTGTACCGCGCGCGCGACCAGCTTGCCGCCGACCTGCTGGTGTCGGTGCAGTCGCAGCTGGACCGGCTGAACACCGGCATCCAGGTGGTCAACGTCAATGTGCAGTCGGTGGCCGTGCCGGACCAGGTGGTCGCGGCCTTCAACGATGCCGTCAAGGCCACCGCCGACCGCGACCGCTTCAAGAACGAGGGCGATGCCTACGCCAGCGACGTCATCCCGCGCGCTCAGGGCACGGCCGCACGGCTGCGCGAGGAGGCCGAGGGCTATCGGGCGCGCGTCGTGTCGATGGCCGAGGGCGATGCCGAACGTTTCCGCTCGGTGGTCGATGAGTACAAGAAGGCGCCGCTGGTGACGCGCGACCGGCTGTACATCGACACGATGCAGCAGGTGTTCGCCAACGTCAGCAAGGTCATGGTCGACAGCCGCGGCGGCTCGAACCTGCTGTACCTGCCGCTGGACAAGCTGATGCAGCAGGCCGGCGCCGCCGTGGCCGCGCCCACGCCGACGCCGCTGCCTGCCGAGGCGCCTGCCGCGGCACCGGCCGACTCGCGCTCGCGCGACGGCGGTCGCAGTCGTGAACGCGAAGTGCGCTGACGAAAGGCACACCATGAATCGAATCGCACTCATCGCTGCCGGCGTGCTGATCGCGCTGATGTTGGCCGCGTCGACGATGTTCATCGTCGACCAGCGCCAGGTGGCCGTGGTCTTCGCGCTCGGCGAGATCAAGGAAGTGATCACCGAGCCGGGGCTGAAGTTCAAGCTGCCACCGCCGTTCCAGAACGTCGTCTTCCTCGACAAGCGCATCCAGACGCTGGACAACTCGGAAAGCCGGCCGATCTTCACCGCCGAGAAGAAGAGCCTGGTCATCGACTGGCTGGTCAAGTGGCGCATCAAGGAGCCGCGGCAGTTCATCCGCAACAACGGCGCCGACTTCCGCAACCTCGAGAACCGCCTCGGGCCGGTGGTGCAGGCGGCCTTCAACGAAGAGGTCACGCGGCGCAACGTGTCCGGCGTGCTGTCGATCGAGCGCGAGAAGGTGATGCGCGACGTGCTGGCGCGGCTGACGGACGAGGCCAAGGCCTTCGGCATCGAGGTGGTCGACGTGCGCATCAAGCGTGTCGACTTCGTCGCCGACATCACCGACTCGGTGTTCAAGCGCATGGAGTCCGAACGCAAGCGCGTCGCCAACGAGCTGCGCTCGCAAGGCCAGGCCGAGGCCGAGAAGATCCGCGCCGACGCCGACCGCCAGCGCGAGGTCATCGTCGCCGCCGCCTACCGCGATGCGCAGAAGGTCAAGGGCGAAGGCGATGCGAAGGCCAACGCGCTGTATGCCGAGTCGTTCGGACGCGACCCGGCCTTCGCGCGCTTCTACCGCAGCCTGGAGGCCTATCGCACCAGCTTCCGCTCGCGCTCGGACGTCATGGTGGTCGATCCGAACAGCGAGTTCTTCCGGGCGATGCGTGGCGCCGCGTCGGCGGAAGCGAAGTAGCCGCATCGCGCCGGCCCATGTCGGACCTGCTGCTCGGCGCGCTCGCCCTGATGCTGGTGTTCGAGGGGCTGCTGCCGTTCCTCAGCCCGCAGCGCTGGCGATCGGTGTTCGAGCGCGCGACACAGCTGAGCGACGGACAGATCCGCTTCATCGGGCTGAGCAGCATGCTGATCGGCCTGGTGCTGTTGCTGATCTATTGGCGCTGAATGCCGCGCCGCACGGCGCGCTGCGGGCCGCTGGCTACAATGCCCGTTGATCATTTTCGGGTTGATTCATGTCGTCTGCGTGGCTGCTGCCGGAGCACATCGCCGATGTCCTGCCGGCCGAGGCGCGCCGCATCGAGGAGCTCCGGCGCAGCCTGCTCGACCGCGCACGCGGCTACGGCTTCGAGCTGGTCATGCCGCCGCTGCTCGAGCATCTGGACTCGCTGCTCACCGGCACCGGCCACGAGCTGGACCTGCGCACCTTCAAGCTCGTCGATCAGCTCAGCGGCCGCACGCTGGGCCTGCGCGCCGACACCACGCCGCAGGCGGCGCGCATCGACGCGCACCTGCTGAACCGCGACGGCGTCACGCGGCTGTGCTATTGCGGCCCGGTGCTGCACACGCGGCCGCGGGCCTTGAGCTCGCGCGAACCGCTGCAGTTCGGCGCCGAGATCTTCGGCCATGCCGGTCTGGAGGCCGACCTGGAGGTGCAGGAACTGGCATTGGACGCGCTGCGCTCGGTCAGCGTCGACGGCCTGCTGATCGACCTGGCCGATGCGCGCATCGTGCGCGGCGTGCTGGCCGGCCTGCCGATCGAGGCGGCGCAGCTGGAGCCGCTGGTGGCCGCGCTGTCGAACAAGGACGCCGCGATGGTCGAGTCGCTGGCGCGCGGCATGCCGGCCCCGACGCGCCACGCGCTGCACGAGCTGCTGACGCTCTATGGTGGCGAGGAGGTGCTCGCTGCGGCACGACAGCGCCTGCCGCAGCGGGCACTGATCGGCGCGGCGCTGGACGACCTGCAATGGCTGGCCTCGCACCTGAAGCACGACCATCCCGGCGTGCGGCTGGGTTTCGACCTGTCCGACATGAGCGGCTACGCCTACTACAGCGGCACGCGCTTCGCGGTCTATGGCGGCGCTTCCAGCGACGCGCTGGTGCGCGGCGGTCGTTATGACGAGGTCGGCGCGGTCTTCGGCCGGCGCCGGCCGGCGGTGGGTTTCAGCCTGGACCTGAAGGTGCTGGCCGAACATGCCCCGCAGCCGCCGCGCGCCAGCGCGGTGCGCGCACCCTGGGGCGAGGACCTGCAGCTGCGCGCCGCGGTGCGCCGGCTGCGCGACGCGGGCGAGACCGTGTTGTGCGTGCTGCCGGGGCACGAGCACGAGGGGCAGGAGTTCGACTGCGACCGCGAACTCGTGTCGATCGACGATCATTGGGTGTTGCGCTCGCTGTAGCGGCAGGCGCGGCATCCGCATTGCACCGGGGAAGGATCGCATTTGAATACGCAGCAGGGCCAGGGCAGCGCTCGCGGCCGCAACGTCGTCATCGTCGGCACGCAGTGGGGCGACGAAGGCAAGGGCAAGATGGTCGACTGGCTGACCGAACACGCCCACGGCGTCGTGCGCTTCCAGGGGGGGCACAACGCCGGCCATACGCTGGTCATCAACGGGCAGAAGACCGCGCTGCAGCTGGTGCCGTCCGGCGTGATGCGCGCCGGCGTGCCGTGCTACATCGGCAACGGCGTGGTCGTCGACCCGGCGCACCTGCTGCAGGAGATCGAGCGGTTGGAGTCCGCGGGGCTGGACGTGCGCTCGCGGCTGCTGGTCAGCGAATCGTGCCCGCTGATCCTGCCGTTCCATGTCGCCGTCGACCAGGCGCGCGAGGGCCTGCGCGAGAGCAGCGGCAGCGGCAAGATCGGCACCACCGGCAAGGGCATCGGCCCGGCCTACGAGGACAAGGTGGCGCGCCGCGCGTTGCGCGCACAGGATCTGAAGCACCCGGAGCGTTTCGCGCGCAAGCTGCGCGAGCTGGTCGAGCTGCACAACTTCGCGCTCGGCGGCTACCTGAAGGCCGCGCCGCTGGACTACCAGGCGGTGCTCGACGCGTCGCTGCGCGCGGCCGAGCGGATCCGGCCGCTGCTGGCCGACGTCGGCTATGCGCTGCACCAGGCGCACCTGCGCGGCGCCAACCTGCTGTTCGAGGGTGCGCAGGGCACGCTGCTCGACATCGACCACGGCACCTATCCGTACGTCACCTCGAGCAACTGCGTGGCCGGCAATGCCGCGGCCGGCTCCGGCGTGGGCCCGGACATGCTGCACTACGTGCTCGGCATCACCAAGGCCTACACGACGCGCGTCGGCAGCGGCCCGTTCCCGACCGAGCTGCCGATGGACGTGCCGGGCACGGTCGGCCACCATCTGTCGACGGTCGGCCAGGAGCGCGGCACGGTCACCGGCCGCGCGCGGCGCTGCGGCTGGCTCGACGTGGCGGCGCTGAAGCGCTCGACGATCATCAACGGCCTGTCGGGGTTGTGCATCACCAAGCTGGACGTCCTGGACGGTCTGCAGGAAATCAAGGCCTGCGTCGGCTACAAGCTCGACGGCCGCACGATCGACGTGCTGCCGCTCGATGCCGACGAGGTCGCTGCCTGCGAGCCGATCTACGAGAGCTTCGCCGGCTGGAGCGAGAAGACCGCCGGCCTGACGCGCTGGGAGCAGTTGCCGGCGCATGCGCGCCGCTATCTCGAGCGTGTGCAGGCGCTGATCGGCACGCCGATCGACATGGTCTCGACCGGCCCGGACCGCGAACACACGATCCTGCTGCGCCACCCGTATCAGAGCTGACGGACGCTCCCTTCATCACCACTGCGGAACACACATGCTGACCGACGACGGCAAACACCTGTACGTGTCCTGGGACGAGTACCACATGCTGATCGAGCGGCTGGCGCTGAAGGTGCATGCCTCGGGCTGGGACTTCGACCAGATCCTGTGCCTGGCGCGCGGCGGCATGCGGCCCGGCGACGTGCTGTCGCGCGTATTCGACAAGCCGCTGGGCATCATGTCGACCAGCTCGTATCGCGCCGAGGCCGGCACGATCCAGGGGCGGCTGGACATCGCCAAGTACATCACGCTGCCCAAGGGCGAACTGGCCGGCCGCGTGCTGCTGGTCGACGACCTGGCCGATTCGGGCGTCACGCTGCAGGCAGTGGTCGAGCGACTGCGCGGCATGCCATCGATCGGCGAGCTGCGCTCGGCGGTGATCTGGGTCAAGGCGGTGTCGACCTACACGCCCGACTACTTCGTCGAGCGGCTGCCCACCAGCCCTTGGATCCACCAGCCGTTCGAGGACTACGACAACATGCGCCCGGACCGGCTGGCGCAGAAGTTCGCCATCTGAAGGCCGCAGCAGGGCCGGAAAAAGAAAGGGGCCGGCGCAAGCCGACCCCGTTCTCCACATCAACAACCTGGTGCCCAGGAAGGGACTCGAACCCCCACGGAGTTACCCGCTAGTACCTGAAACTAGTGCGTCTACCAATTCCGCCACCTGGGCACTACAGAGCGAGATTTTAGCATCAAAGAATCCATCCAACCGACGCCGGGCGTTCCCGGCGCGGCGCTGCTCAGCGAAGTCGAAGGGCAGGTCGAAGGGCATCAGGACGGCCACGGCTTCGTGCGCCGCGACGACGGGCAACCGTCGATCTACCTGTCGCCGCAGGAGATGCGCGCGGTGCTGCACCGCGACCGCGTGCGCGTGCGCATCGTGCGCTATGACCGCAAGGGCCGCCCCGAGGGGCGCGTGCTCGACATCGTCGAGCGGCGCCGCGCACCGATCATCGGCCGCCTGCTGCACGAGGCCGGCATCTGGCTGGTGGCGCCCGAGGACCGGCGCTACGGCCAGGACATCATGGTGCCGAAGAACGCCACCGCCAATGCCGCGGCCGGCCAGGTGGTGTCGATCGAGCTGACCGAGCCGCCGTCGATGTATTCGCAGCCGATGGGCCGCGTCGTCGAGGTGCTCGGCGAGATCGACGACCCCGGCATGGAGATCGAGATCGCCGTGCGCAAGTACGAGGTGCCGCATCGCTTTTCGGCGGCGGCGCTGGCCCAGGCGGCGGCGCTGCCGGACAAGCTGCGCGCGGCCGACCGCCGCCACCGCATCGACCTGCGCGACGTGCCGCTGGTGACGATCGACGGCGAGGACGCGCGCGACTTCGACGACGCGGTGTACTGCGAACCGTTCACGCGCGGGCGCGGCAAGAAGCTGTTCGAGGGCTGGCGGCTGCTCGTTGCCATCGCCGACGTCAGCCACTACGTGAAGCCGGGCGAGCCGATCGACGACGACGCCTACGAGCGCGCGACGTCGGTGTACTTCCCGCGGCGTGTCATTCCGATGCTGCCGGAGAAGCTGTCGAACGGCCTGTGCTCGCTGAACCCCGAGGCCGATCGGCTGGCGATGGTCTGCGACATGGTCATCGACGCCGACGGCGCGATCGACGCCTACCAGTTCTATCCGGCGGTGATCTGCTCGCACGCGCGCCTGACCTACACCGAAGTGGCGGCGGTGCTGGCCAACACTCGCGGCCCCGAAGCCGAGCGCCGCGCCGAGCTGGTGCCGCACCTGCTGCACCTGCACGAGGTCTACCGCGCGCTGCTCAAGCAGCGCACACGGCGCGGCGCGGTCGACTTCGAAACCACCGAGACGCAGATCGTCTGCGACGAGAACGGGCGCATCGAGCGCATCGTGCCGCGCACGCGCAACGACGCGCACAAGCTGATCGAGGAGGCGATGCTCGCGGCCAACGAGTGCGCGGCCGGCTTCATCGAGTCCGCCGACCACCCGGCCTTGTTCCGCGTGCACGAGGGCCCGACACCCGAGCGCCGCGTGACACTGCAGAACTACCTGCGCGCGCTCGGTCTCGGCCTGCACCTGAGCGACGATCCGACACCGGCCGAGATGCAGAACATCGCACTGGCCACCAAGGACCGGCCCGACGTCACGCAGATCCACACGATGCTGCTGCGCTCGATGCAGCAGGCGGTCTACACCAGCGACAACATCGGCCACTTCGGCCTGGCCTATGGCGCCTATGCGCATTTCACCAGCCCGATCCGCCGCTATCCCGACCTGCTGGTGCACCGGGTGATCAAGGCCATCCTCGGCGAGAAGCGCTACCAGCTCGACGCCGCGCTGGTGGCGCGCATGCCGCCAGCACCGGCACGGCGCGGTGCGAAGCCGGCGGCCAAGCAGCCCAAGGCGATGAGCAAGGAGCT
This sequence comes from Rubrivivax sp., assembly GCA_035438245.1. Lineage (GTDB taxonomy): Bacteria > Pseudomonadota > Gammaproteobacteria > Burkholderiales > Burkholderiaceae_C > Rubrivivax. The sequence goes on along the minus strand of DAORHX010000119.1, from coordinate 461 downwards.
GCAGACCTGGGAGACCGCCGGGGCGCACTGCAGCGCCAACGAACGCCGTGCCGACGAGGCGTCGCGTGACGTTGAGGCCTGGCTGAAGTGCCGCTTCATGCGCGAGCACCTGGGCGAGGAATACGCCGGCACGGTCAGCGCGGTCACCAGTTTCGGCCTGTTCGTCACGCTCGACGCGCTGTATGTCGAGGGCCTGGTGCACATCACCGAGCTCGGCGGCGAGTACTACCGCTTCGACGAGGTGCACCAGGAACTGCGCGGCGAACGCACCGGCGTGCGCTACGTGGTCGGCACGCGCGTGCGCGTGCAGGTCAGCCGTGTCGACCTGGACAGCCGGCGCATCGACTTCCGCCTGGTGCCCGAGTCGGACGTCGGTGTGGCGACGTCGCGCGCGCGCGGCGAGCGTGCGCGCGCGGCCAGCGCGGCGGACGAACTGCAGGCGGTGCAGCAGGCCGCTGTCG
>DAORHX010000118.1:0-9477 GCA_035438245.1 Rubrivivax sp. | reverse complement strand
GGGGGGGTAGCTCAGCTGGGAGAGCGTCGCGTTCGCAATGCGAAGGTCGGGAGTTCGATCCTCCTCCTCTCCACCACCGACATCAAAGCCAGGCCGACAGGTCTGGCTTTTTTCTTGCCGGTGCGGCCGGCGTGCATGCCCTCTTCAAGGCCAGGAACCGGCCGCCGAGTCAGGTCGACGCGGGCTGCCGCGAAGCGCCGCAACGGCTGCGCGGCCGCCGGCGTCAGCGTCTTGCCGCCGCAACCGACCGCATCGCGCCGGAAGCGCCAGCACACGAAGCCGGCGGCGCTGGCGATCGGGCCCAGCGCCAGCGGATGGCCGAACTTCCAGCCCAGCTCGGGCATGTGCTCGAAATTCATGCCTGCCGCCCTGTTCGCGGGGCGGCACATGGCGCCACGCGACAATGCGGTGCCATTTCCGCTGCGCCCGCCGATGAGGATCGCCCTGCTGTCCGACCTGCACCTGTCGGTGCAAGCGCTGCCGCCGCCGGCCATCGACGCCGACGTGCTGGTGCTGGCCGGTGACCTGCACCGGCCGGCCGGCGCCATCGCCTGGGCGCGGCAGTACACGCTGCCGACGCTGTTCGTCGCCGGCAACCACGAGTTCTACGGCAGCGACCTGACCAGCACCATGCGCACGCTGCGCGAGTATGCCGCCGGCAGCTCGGTGCGCGTGCTCGAACACGGCACATGGCTGCACGGCGGCGTGCGTTTCCTCGGCTGCACGCTGTGGTCGGACTATCGGCTGTTCGACTCGCCACAGCAGCGCGAGTCGGGCCTGCAGCAGGCCGGCCGGCTGGTACGCGACTTCTCGCGCATCCGCGTCGCCGCCGACCGTGACGACCTCTTCACACCGGCCGACGCGCAGCGCTTGTTCGACGACGCGGTCGCCTGGCTCGATCGCCAGTTCGCCATGCCGCACGACGGGCCGACGGTCGTCGTCACGCACTTCGCACCGGCGCGCGGCAGCATCGCCGCGCGTTTCGCCGACTCGCCGTTGAACGCCTGCTTCGTGTCGGACCTCGAGCCGCAGATCCGCCGCTGGCAGCCCGCGCTGTGGCTGCACGGCCACGTGCACGACAGCTTCGACTACCGCATCGGCGCCACGCGCATCGTCGCCAACCCGCGAGGTTATGCGCCGAACGGCGTCGTCGAGAACGAGACCTTCGACCCCGCACTGGTGCTCGTCGTCTGAGCCCGCACGCCGCGTGCCGGCGGGCGGGGGCGCGCCACCGTCAACCCAGGTCCTCGTGCAGGCAAAGAATGTTGCCTTCGGGATCGCGGAACCAGGCGGCACGCTCGGAGCCGAGCACGCAGACATGGTGCACCGTCTTGAAGCCCGGCAGGTCGTAGTCCTCGAAGACCACGCCGCGCTGCTTCAGCGCGGCGATGGCCGCCGCGATGTCGTTGACCTTGAAGCTGAGCGCCGTGTGCTCGGCCTTCGTGCCTTCCGGCTTCGGGAACAGCGCCAGCTCGGTACCGCCGCAGCGATAGACGAACTTGCCGTCGGGCCTGGCGCCGAGCACTGCAAGGCCGAGCGCGTATTCGTAGAAGCGGCGCGCCCGCGCCATGTCCTTCACCGGCAGCATGCAGGTCACCTGCGTCGACGCCAGCATGCCGCCCTCACCGCCCGTCTCGTCCATGGCCGTCTCCTCGTCGCGTCCCGGCGCAGCGCCGGGCCAGGCTCGGCCGACGCTGCCGGCTATGGTCGGCGCCGCCGGCGCGGACCTGAATCCCTAGGTGCGCAGGCATCGGCGGACCGCCACCCCCCGGGCAACCCCCGGGCCGCCCGCAGGCCGGCTCAGGCGGCATCATCGCGGCTGCGACACGAACGAGGAAGCGACGATGGACATCGACAGGCAGCGCATCGGCATGATCGGCATCGGCATGATGGGCCTGGGCATCGCCACCAACCTGCTGAAGCACGGCCATGCGCTGTGCGTGATGGAGCATCCCGGCAACCAGCCGCTCGATGCGTTGAAGGCAGCCGGCGCGGTCGGTGCCGGCAGCGCGGCCGAGGTCGCCGCACAGGCCGACATCGTCATCACCGTGCTGACCGGCGCACCCGAGGTGGAGAACGTGCTGCTCGGCACGGGTGGCGTGCTCGAGCGGCTGCGGCCCGGCAGCGTCGTCGTCGACTGCTCGACCAGCCTGCCGTCGACCACGGCCAAGGTCGCCGCCGCCGTCGCCGCGGCGGGCAGCGGCTTCCTCGACGCACCGATGACCCGCACGCCGAAGGAGGCGGCCGAAGGACGGCTGAACCTGCTGGTCGGCGGCGATGCCGACGTGCTCGAGCGCTGCCGTGCGGTGCTGGCGTGCTTCGCCGAGAACATCCTGCACGCCGGCCCGGTCGGCGCCGGCCACAGCATGAAGCTGCTGCACAACTTCGTCTCGCTCGGCTCGGTGGCGCTGGTCTGCGAAGCCGCGGCCTGCGCGTCGACGCTGGGCATCCGCCCCGAGGTCTTCGTCGACATCCTGGCCAAGGGCGGCGGCCGTGGCGTCGCGCTCGAGCGGGTTGCGCCGTACCTGCTGCAGCGCGAGACCGCGCAGCTGCGCTTCACCACCGCCAACGCCGCCAAGGATGCGGGCTACTACCGCACGATGGCCGCGCAGTGCGGCGCCGAGGCGGCGATCGCCGACGCCGTCGTCGACTGCCTGCAGCGCGCCGCCGGGCTCGCGCCGGCCGCGCTGCTGCCCGAGCTGGCCGACCTGCTCGTCCACCGGCAGGCTTCGGCCTGAGGGCCCGAAGGGCTGGGCGGCAGGGCGATCGGCAGCTCGGGGCTGACGACATCGCCGCGCCGGGCGAAAGGCTCGGGCAGCGGCGGAATCCGTCAGGCAGGGCCCCGCGCGCATACGATGCGCGGCATCGCCAACCCCTCTTGCACCCCGCCATGCTCGCCCCGACCACGAACCCCACGCCGCTGTCGCCGTTCCACCTCGCCTTCCCGGTGCACGACCTGCAGCAGGCGCGGCGCTTCTACGGCGGCCTGCTCGGCTGCCCCGAAGGCCGCAGTGCCGACGACTGGGTGGACTTCAACTTCTACGGCCACCAGATCGTCGCCCACCTGGCCCCCGCAGCGAGCACCGACGTACAACACAACGCGGTCGATGGCCACGGCGTGCCGGTAAGGCACTTCGGCATCGTGCTGCCGATGGCCGACTGGCAGGCGCTGGCCGAGCGGCTGCGCGCCGCGGGCGTGGAATTCCTGATCGAGCCCTACATCCGCTTCGCCGGACAGCCCGGCGAGCAGGCGACGATGTTCTTCCACGACCCGTCGGGCAACGCGCTCGAGATCAAGGCGTTCGCGGACATCGGCAGGCTGTTCGCGAAATAGCCGCGATCAGCCCCCGGCCTGCCGCTTCGGCAGCGGCAGCTGCAGCAGCCGCTCGACCAGCAGCTTGCGCTCCTGGCGCTGCGCGGCGCTCCCATGCGTCGCCAGCTGCGATTCGGCCAGCTCGTAGCTGTACAGCAAGAAGGCGCGCGCGCGCGCCTCGCCAATGGCGAAGCCGAGCGACGAGAACACCTGCGCGATGTAGCCGATGCGCGCGGCGTCGGCTTCGTCGACGGCCGCGCGTGCCATCGCGTCGCGTCGCGCCCAGGCGCGAATCGCCAGCTCGATGCGCGCCGCGCGCACCGCCGAACGCCCGCGAAACGGCAGCGAGATCAGGTCGCGCAGCTGGTCGCGCGGGTCGTCGCGCGCGCTTTCCAGCCGCCGCGTCAGCTGCTCGGTGGCGTGCGTGCGCCAGGCCTGCAGCACCGCGCCGAGCAGCTGCTCGCGGTCGCGGAAATGCCAGTAGAAGCTGCCGCGCGTGACCTGCAGCGCGCGCGCCAGCGTATCGACACGCACGCTGTCGATGCCCTGGTCGACCAGCCGATCGGTCGCCGCCTCGACCCAGTGCTCGGGCGTGAGCGGCGCACGGCTGTGCTGCGGCGCGGTCTTCATCGGGCGCCAGCATCTCTCCATGCAGTGGTGTACGGAAATCAGTGCAATCCCGGGCTCCACTTCCGCCACGATCGCGGCTAGCATCGCCGCGCCAGACATACAAGCATGTATGGTCGGCAGCGTGGCCGCAGCCGGTCACAACCCAAACCAGGAGACCGTCCATGACCTTGCTGAACAAGACCCTGGCCGCCGCCGCCGCGCTGCTGGCCACCACCGCGATGGCGGACGTGAACATCGGCGTGACGCTGTCGCTGACCGGGCCCGCGTCGGGCCTGGGCATCCCCGTGGGCAACCAGTTCAAGCTGTGGCCGCAGACCATCGCCGGCGAGAAGGTCAACCTGATCATCCTCGACGACGCCTCCGACCCCGGCAAGGGCGTCGGCAACGCGCGCCGCTTCGTCACCGACGACAAGGTCGACATGATCTTCGGCGGCTCGATCACCACCGTGTCCGCCGCGATCGCGCCGGTGGCCACCGAGGCGAAGACGACGCAGATCTCGATCGCCCCGGTCGGCGTGCCGCCCGACCAGGAGCGCTGGGTGTTCCGGCTGCCGCAGGGCTTCTCGGTGATGGCCTTCCCGATCATCGAGCACATGAAGAAGGCCGGCGTCAAGACCGTCGGCTTCCTCGGCTACACCGACGCCTACGGCGAGTCGTGGCTGAAGGAGTTCACCGCGCAGGGCGAGAAGGCCGGCATCAAGGTCATCGCCGCCGAACGCTTCGCGCGCAGCGACACCAGTGTCACGCCGCAGGCACTGAAGCTGACGTCGGCCAACCCGGACGCGATGCTGATCGTGGCCTCGGGCTCGGGCGCGGCGATGCCCGAGGTCGCCATCGTCGAGCGCGGCTACAAGGGCAAGATCTACCAGACCCACGCGGCCGCGACACCCGACCTGGTGCGCATCGGCGGCAAGGCGGTCGAAGGCACCTACGTCGTCTCGGGCCCGGCGGTGGTGGCCGAGCAGCTGCCCGACAGCCATCCGTCGAAGAAGGTCGCGGTCGACTTCGTCACCAGCTACGAGAAGGCCTACGGCCCCGGCTCGCGCAACCAGTTCGCCGGCCACGCATACGACGCGAAGGTCATGCTCGAGAAGATCCTGCCGGTGGCGCTGAAGCAGGCCAAGCCGGGCACGCCGGAGTTCCGCGCCGCGTTGCGCGACGCGGTCGAGAACATGGGCCGCACCATCTTCTCGCACGGCGTGATGCTGTGGACGCCGGCCGACCACTGGGGCTACACCAACGAGACCGGCGTGATGCTCAAGGTCGTCGACGGGAAGTTCGCGGTCGAGAAGTAGTCGTCCGCGCCGGCGACCCATGGACGCGACGATCGCCGGCATCCTGGCGCTGGACGGCCTGACCAACGGCGCGATCTACGCGCTGCTGGCGCTGGCCACGGTGCTGGTGTTCGCGGTCACGCGCGTCATCTTCATCCCGCAGGGCGAGTTCGTCGCCTTTGGCGCGCTGACGCTGGCGCTGCTGCAGGCCGGCCGCGTGCCCGGCACCGTGTGGTTCCTGCTCGTGCTGGCCGCGGCCGTCGCGCTGCAGGAGCTGGTCAACGGCCTGCGCCAGCGCCGCCCGCCCGGCCGGCTGCTAGTGCAGGCGGCGCGTACGCTGGCCTGGCCGGTGGCGGTGTCGCTGTTCACGCTGTGGGCTGCACCGAAGGGCCTGCCGATGTTGGCGCAGGCGGCGCTGACGATCGCGCTGGTCACGCCGTTCGGTGCGCTGATCTACCGGCTGGCCTACGAATCGCTGGCCGACGCCAGTGTGCTGGTGCTGCTGATCGTCTCGGTCGGCGTGCACTTCGCGCTGGTCGGGCTGGGGCTGTACTTCTTCGGCGCCGAGGGCTTCCGCAACCCCAGCTTCTGGGACCAGCGCTTCAGCTTCGCCGGCATGACGCTGTCGGGCCAGGCCCTCATCATCTTCGTCGCGTCGCTGGTGCTGATCGTCGCGCTGCGCCTGTTCTTCGAGCAGTCGCTGCCGGGCAAGGCGCTGCGTGCGACCGCGGTCAACCGCCTCGGCGCGCGGCTGATGGGCATCAGCAGCAGCAGCGCCGGGCGCCTGTCGTTCACGATGGCGGCCTTCATCGGCGCGCTGTCGGGGCTGTTGATCGGGCCGACGACGACGGTGTTCTACGACAGCGGCTTCCTCATCGGCTTGAAGGGCTTCGTCGCCGCGGTCTTCGCCGGGCTGTCCAGCTACCCGCTGGCGCTGGTGGGCGCGCTGGGCGTGGGCCTGCTGGAGAGCTTCGGTTCGTTCTGGGCCAGCGCCTACAAGGAAGTGATCGTCTTCGCCGCGATCCTGCCGGTGCTGCTGTGGCGCTCGCTGCGCGACCCGCACACCGACGACCACTGACCCCGATGCGCTTCGCCTTCCCGATCTTCGCCGCGCTGATGCTGCTGCTGCCGGCGCTGCCGGTGCCGGACTTCTGGATCACGCAGAGCATCTACATCGGCCTGTATTCGCTGGTTGCGCTGGGCCTGGTGCTGCTGACCGGCGTGGCCGGGCTCACGTCGTTCGGCCAGGCCGCGTTCGTCGGCGTCGGCGCCTACACCGCGGCCTTCCTCGCCACGCGCTTCAGCGTCTCTCCGTGGCTGACGCTGCTGCTCGGCGTCGCGCTGGCGGTGGCGGCGGCGCTGGTGCTGGGCGCGCTGACGCTGCGCATGTCGGGCCACTACCTGCCGCTGGCGACGATCGCCTGGGGACTGGCGCTGAACTACACGATGGCCAACATGGAATGGCTGGGCAAGTACGACGGCATCCTCGGCATCCCGACGCTGAAGCTCGCCGGCATCGACCTGGGCACCGGCCGCGCCCTGCATCCGCTGGTCTGGGCGCTGGCGCTGCTGGCCGCCCTGGCGGCACTGAACCTGCTCGATTCGCGCCCGGGGCGCGCGATCCGCGCGCTGAAGAACGGCGCGACGATGGCCGAGGCGATGGGCATCTCGACCTTTCGCTACAAGCTGACCGTCTTCGTCTTCGCCGCCTTCCTGGCTGCCGTGTCGGGCTGGCTGTTCGCGTACTTCCAGCGCAGCGTCAGCCCATCGCCGTTCGGCATCAACAAGGGCATCGAATACCTGTTCATGGCGGTGCTCGGCGGTGTCGGCCAGGTGTGGGGCGCGTTCGTCGGCTCGGCCGTCGTGCGCCTGGTCGAGGACCAGCTGCAGGTGCTGCTGCCCAAGCTGATCGGCACCAGCGGCAACTTCGAGACCATCGTCTTCGGCATCATGCTGGTGGTGGTGCTGAAGTACGCGCCCGACGGGCTGTGGAGCTTCGTCGGCCGCTGGCTGCCGGCGCCGCCGCGCAAGCGCGACTGGGACGGCGCCGCGCCGCTGCCGCCGCGCGCGAAGCCGCAGCGCGGCGAGACGCTGCTCGAGGTGCAGGCGGTGCGCAAGCAGTTCGGCGGGCTCGTCGCCGTCAACGACGTCAGCTTCGACGTCGCCAGCGGCGACATCGTCGCGCTGATCGGCCCCAACGGCGCCGGCAAGTCGACGCTGTTCAACCTCGTCACCGGCGTGCTGCCGCTGTCCGGTGGCGCCGTGCGCTGGCGCGGTGCCGCCATCGGCGGCCGGCCGTCGCGTGCGATCGCGCGGCTGGGCATGTCGCGCACCTTCCAGCACGTGAAGATGATTCCCGAGATGACGGTGCTGGAGAACGTCGCGCTCGGCGCCTACGGGCGCACGCGGGCCGGCGTGCTGAGCGCGATGCTGCGGCTGGACCGCGCCGAAGAGCGGCAGCTGTTCGCCGAGGCCGAGGCGCAGCTGACGCGCATCGGCCTGGCCGCACGCATGCACGAGCTGGCCGGCAACCTGGCGCTCGGGCCGCAGCGGCTGATGGAGATCGCACGCGCGCTGGCCACCGACCCGGCGCTGCTGCTGCTGGACGAACCGGCCGCCGGCCTGCGCCACCACGAGAAGCGCTCGCTGGCCGGCGTGCTGCGCCAGCTGAAGGGCGAAGGCATGAGCCTGCTGCTGGTCGAACACGACATGGACTTCGTCATGGGCCTGGCCGACCGCGTGGTGGTGATGGAGTTCGGCACCAAGCTGATCGAGGGCACGCCGGCCGAGGTGCAGGCCAGCCCGGCGGTGCGTGCGGCCTACCTCGGCACGGAGCACTGATGAGCACCGCACAGCCGCCGCGAAGGCGCTCGCTCTGCCGCGGCGGGACCGGCCGCAGGCCGCGGAGTGCCCGATGAGCATGCTGCTCGAAGTCACCGACCTGCACGCCGGCTACGGCCGCGCCGAGGTGCTGAGCGGGCTGAACTTCCAGCTCGCCGAGCGCCAGGTGGTCAGCGTCATCGGCCCGAACGGCGCCGGCAAATCGACGACGCTGGCCGCGCTGATCGGCATGCTGCCGTCGCGCGGGCGCATCGTCTTCGCCGGCCAGGACCTGGCCGACACCACGCTGGAAGAGCGCGTCATGCTCGGCCTGGCGCTGGTGCCGGAAAAGCGCGAGCTGTTCGGCACGATGCCGGTCGAGGACAACCTGATCCTCGGCGGTTACCGTGCGATGAAGCAGCGCGTGCCGCAGTGGCGTCGGCAGATCGAGCAGGTCTACACGCTGTTTCCGCGGCTGAAGGAACGGCGCACGCAGCTGGCCGGCACGCTGTCCGGCGGCGAGCGGCAGATGCTGGCGGTGGGCCGCGCGCTGATGTCCAGCCCGAAGCTGCTGATGCTGGACGAACCGAGCCTGGGGCTGGCGCCGCTGGTCGTGCGCGAGGTCTTCGAGATCATCGAGCAACTGCGCGAGGCCGGCACCAGCATCCTGCTGATCGAGCAGAACGCACGCGCCGCGCTGGCGGTGTCGGACCACGGCTACGTGCTCGAAACCGGCGCGATCGTGCTCGACGGGCCGGCCGCACAGCTGGCCGCCGACCCGCGCATCATCGAAACCTACCTCGGCGTGCAGCGCGGCAGCAGCGGCTGAAGAGCACGCAGAAGGCGCGCAGCTTGCGCAGAGGAATCCCGGCAAGAAGCCTTGCACTCTGCGCAACCTCTGCGTCCTCTTTTCCTCTGCGGTAAAGGCCTCCTGAATTCGGCGGCGATGCACAGGCGCATCAGCGGCGGGGCACGAACGGTGCCGCGTCGCAGCGGTCGTTCGTCAGGTCGCAAGCCTGGCCGATCCATTCGTAGAAGCGCCGCGGCTCGCCTTCGATGGCGACGATCACCCGCCGCACCGTCGGAAACTGACGCAACGTGCGCTCGAGCTGGGTCTGGAACTCGGCGGCACCGCAGCTGGACGTGGCATCGCCGAGCTGCGCGCGCAAGTCGTGCAGATCCACGTAGGCGGTGCCGTGCTCGATGAACACCCGCTTCAGCAGCCCGGCCGTGGCGCCCGAGAACGGCGAGCGGTAGCCCTGCGCCCGCTCGGCCTCGGTGGGGCCGGCGAAGAGCTGCCGCAGCGCCGCGTCGGCCACCGCCGTGGTGCGCGGCACCTGGCGCTTCAGCGCGACGACGCTCGTGCAATCCAGTTCCGGCCGCGCCTGGCCGGCGGCGTGCGCCTCGGCGCTGAAGTACACGCGCAGCAGCGTCGTCGCG
>DAORHX010000117.1:0-9477 GCA_035438245.1 Rubrivivax sp. | reverse complement strand
GGCATCCAGGCCGAGCAGGTGCGCCGCTGCCGCCGCGCCCGCCAGCGTGCCGTACAGCGGCGAGGCGCGCAGGCCGGAGGGCGTCGTCGTCGGCCCGTAGGCCTGCTCCAACAGGCCGCCGACCTCGTAGCCCGCAATCAGCGCCGGCAGCAGGCGCTGGACCGGTGCTCCGCGCGCCTCGACCAGCGCTGTCAGCAGCGGAATCATGATCGTGCCGAAGTGGCCCGCGCCGCAGGTGTCTTCCTGTGCGCGGCCGTGGAAGAGTGCCGCGTTGGCGAGCAGCGCGCCGTGGATCGAGGTCTTGCGGCCGTCGCCCAGCAGCGTCGCGCCGCGTTCGCGCTCGCCGTCCAGCACCAGCGCAGCGCGTCGCGCCACCGGTGCAAACGGGGTCGCATGGCCGCCGAGCGCAATGCCGTAACCGTTGAGCAGGCAGGTACGCGCCTTCTCCACCACCGCGGCCGGTACCGCGCCGAGGTCGAGGTCGGCGACGAAGCGGCCGAGATGGCGGGCGAGCGTCGGGGTCGAGTCTGCGGAAGGTAGTCCCATGGAATCTCCCTCGTGCGTGACGACGAACTACACGCCGAGGTAGGCCTCGCGGACCTGCGGATCGTTCGCCAGTTGATCGGATCGGCCCTGCAGCACGATGCGGCCCTGCTGGAGCACGTAGGCGCGCCCGACCGCGCCGAGCGCGATCTCCACGTTCTGCTCGGCCTGTGTGTATGCATAGGTTGGGGTCACAGATCCTCCCCATCTGGCCGAAGGGCAATGCCCAGCATCGTCGTGCTCGTCCCGGGCGTCCATCCCGGTTCGCCCTCTTCCAAAAATGACGAACGTTTGTTAGTCATTCAGATCACCCCACCCCCTTCGGGACATCCGCCCCGTGCAGCTACGAATTGACACTTCTCCGAACGCTTGTTAGAACTGCGCTGTGTCGCAAGTCAAGCAGCCGCGACTGGTAAATTTCGCGTCGGTACAAACCTCGATACATGCGCACCGCACTGAAACCATTCCCTAACGTTTGGCAGGTTTCCCGGCCCCTATGAGTACATCTGAGAGTCAGTCCGCCCCCGTCCTCGAAGTGCAGGGCCTGGAAAGGCGCTTCGGCGGCCTCGTCGCGGTAACCGGGGTCGACCTGCGCATCGCGCGTGGCGAGATCTTCGGCCTGGTCGGCCCGAACGGCAGCGGCAAGACGACGCTCGTCAATGCGATCACCGGTTTCTATCCGCCGCAGAAGGGTCGCATCCTTCTCGGCGGCAAGGACATCACCGGACTCAAGCCGCACGTGGTGGCGCGCCAGAAGCTCGCCCGCACGTTCCAGAACCTCGCGCTGTTCAACGGCATGTCCGTGCTCGACAACATCCTGCTCGGTCGCCACGTGCACCTGCACCCCAGCGTGCTCAAGACCGCCTTGTATTGGTGGCTGGGGCAGCCGGCGGAGATCGTCCATCGGCGCGCCTGCGAGGACGTCATCGAGTTCCTGCAACTCCAAGGGGTGCGCGACGAGCCGGTGGAGTCGCTGCCGATCGGCTTGAAGAAGCGGGTGGAGCTCGCGCGCGCCCTCGTGGCCGAGCCCAACTTCCTCATTCTCGACGAGCCGATGGCCGGCATGAACCAGGAGGAGAAGGAGTACATGGCGCGCTTCGTCCTCGATGCGCGCGACGAGCGCGGCATCACGGTGCTGCTGATCGAGCACCACATGGACGTGGTCACCGGCATCTGTGACCGCATCATGGCGCTGAACTACGGCGAGGTCATCGGCACCGGGCTGCCGCGCGAGGTGGTGGCGAACCCGCGCGTGATCGAGGCCTATCTCGGAAAGGGCCATCAGCATGCGGCGTGAAGAACTCGCCGGGCCCGCAGCGGAGGCAACGCAGTGGGACCTGAACCCGGAAACGACGCTGACCCGTCTGCTCGCCGCGAACGCGCGCGGCCACGGCAAACGCGTGGCAATGCGCGAGAAGGCGCTCGGCATCTGGCAGGAGATGTCCTGGCAGGACCTGCTCGACGAGGTGCTTGCCGTCGCCGCTGGCCTCGAGGGCCTGGGGTTCCGCGAGGGCGACTCGATGCTGGTGCTAGGCGACAACCGCGTGCGCCTGTACGTGGGCATGCTGGCGGCCGGAGCGCTGGGCGGCTACGCGATGCCGGTCTACCCTGACGCCACGCCGGACGAGGTGCTGCACTTCGCCAGCGAAGCACAGGCGCGGTTCGCGCTCGCAGAAGACCAGGAACAGGTCGACAAGCTGCTCGAGCTGCGCGAGAACGCCGCGTCGCTGCAGCACATCGTGTACGACGATCCGCGCGGGCTGAACCACTACAAGGTCGATGGCCTGACGGGCTGGGACGCGCTGCGCGACGCCGGAGTGGCCCGGCTGCGCGAGCAGCCGGCGCTGCGCGACGCCCTGATCCAGCGCGCGCGGCCGGACGGCCCGGCGGTGTTCGTGCACTCGTCCGGCACGACCGGGAAGCCCAAGGGCGTGGTCCTGCAGCAGCGCAATGTCATCGCGGGCGTGCGCAATGCGTTCAAGGGGAACGTCTTCCACTGGGAGGAAAGCATCCTCGCCTACCTGCCGATGGCCTGGATCGGGGACTTCGCCGTGACCATGGGCGCCGGCGTGGCGCTGCGCTTCACGATCAACATTCCCGAGCGCTCGGAGACGGTGCTGCGCAACCTGCGCGAGATCGCCCCGACGCTGTACCTCGCGGCCCCGCGCAGTTGGGACAATATGCTCACCTCGATCCGCGTGCGCATGGAGGACTCCACTCCGCTGAAGAAACGCGTGTTCGACCACTTCATCGAAGTCGGCGTCGCGGTCGAGCGGCTCAAGCTGGAGGGAAAGGCGCCGTCCGCCTGGCAGCGGCTGCAGTGCCGGCTGGGTGCATGGCTGGTGTTCGGACCGGTGAAGGACCAGTTCGGCCTGAACCGCATGCGGGTGGCCCTCACCGGCGGCGAGGCGATGGGCGAGGACACCTTCCTCTTCTACCGCGCGCTCGGCATCAACCTGCGCCAGCTCTACGGGCAGACCGAGAGCAGCGCGTTCAACGCGGTCCAGGCCGCCGACGAGGTGCGGCTGCACACGGTGGGTCGGCCGCTGCCAGGTGTCGAGGCCCGCATCGCCGACGACGGCGAAATCCTGGTCCGTTCCGACAGCGTGTTTAGCGGCTACTTCGGCAACGACGAGGCAACGCGCAAGACGCTCGTCGACGGCTGGCTGCACACCGGTGACGCCGGCTACGTGGAGCCGAACGGGCATCTGGTCGTGCTCGGTCGCGTGGCCGAAGTGGTTCATACCGCCAACGGCGAGCGCTTCATTCCGAACTACATCGAGAACCGGCTCAAGTTCAGCCCCTACATCAAGGACGTGGCCGTGCTGGGCGCCGGGCGCGAGCACCTCTGTGCCATGGTGTGCATCGACAGCGAGGCGGTCGGCCACTGGGCCGAGGTGCGCGGCATTCCCTATATCAGCTATGCCGACCTGTCGCAGAAGCCGCAGGTCTGCGAGCTCGTCGCCGCCGCGATCCGGCGCGTCAACGAAGCCCTGCCGGAGGGCTTGCGGCTGCGCCGCTTCGTCGACCTGCACAAGGAGTTCGACCCGGACGACGGCGAGATCACGCGCACCCGCAAGCTGCGCCGCAACGTCATCGAAGAGCGCTACGCCGCCGTCATCGGCGCGCTGTACGGCGGCGCCGACTCCGTCGTGATGAAAGCACAGATCACTTACGACACCGGCGACAAGGGCGTCATCGAGCGCACCCTCGCGGTGAGGAGCCTTTGAGCATGGACTGGGCGCTCTTCCTGGAACTGGCGATCAACGGCGCGCTGTCGGGCCTGATGTACTCCCTCGTGGCACTGGGCATCGTGCTGATCTACAAGTCGTCTTCGGTGCCCAACCTCGCACAGGGGGCGCTGGCCATGCTCGGCGCCTACGTCGTGCTGGCGGTGTTTGAGGCACTGAAGCTGCCGATCTGGCTCGCGCTGCCGGTGGGCATGGTGGTCATGTTTGGCGTCGGCATGGGCATCGAGCGCACGGCGCTTCGCCGCCTGGCCGGCAGACCGCTGGTGATGATCCTGATGATGACGCTGGCGCTGGAAATCTTCGTCCGCGCGGCGGCGCTGGTGGCCTGGGGCGGCACGAACCGCGTTCTGCCGCTACCGATCTCGTCCGACCCGCTGTTCATCGGCCCGATCCTGATCAACCGCAGCTACGTCGCCGGCGGCGTGGTGGCGATGCTGCTGTTCGGCTTCTTCGTGCTTTTCTTCCGCACGCGCATGGGCATCGTGCTGCGCGCCATCTCCGACGACTACACCGCCTCCTGGTCGGTGGGCATCTCGGTAGAGCGCGGCGTTGCGCTGTCCTGGGCGATGTCGGCCGTCGTGGCCACGCTGGCCGGTGCGCTGTGGGGCTCGATCCAGGGCGTCGACCAGTCGCTGTCGCAGTTGCTGCTGATGGGCATTGCGGTGGCCGTGCTCGGCGGGCTCGACAGCATCGGCGGCGCCATCCTCGCCGGCGTGCTGCTGGGCATGTTCCAGGGCGTCGCGTCGGGCTATCTTGACCGCCTGGTGGGCGGCGGCAGCCGCGAACTGGTCATCGCCGCCACGCTGGTCCTGACCATCCTGATCCGCCCGCACGGCCTGTTCGGGCGCGAAGACATCCAGAGGATCTGAGCATCATGTTCTACCGCCAGGCAGGCATCCACCACACCAACTACCGCGCCGACCGGCAGCTGTTCCCGATCCCGTTCGACCGCTGGCAGATCGGGCTGCTGCTGGTGCTTGCGCTGTTCGTTCCAGCGGTGGTCAGCTCGCTCTACATGAAGAGCTACGTGCTGCCCTGGCTCATCTGGACCGCCGCCGCGCTGGGGCTGAACCTCATCCTCGGCTGGGCCGGCCAGTTCCACTTTGGCTACGCGGCGATCATGGGCATCGGCGCCTACACCGCGGTGCATGCCACGCTGAACCGCATCCCCTTCGAGATCGCCCTGGTGCTCGCGGGGGCGATGGCCACCGTCATCGGCTGCGCGTTCGCGATCACGGCGCTGCGCGTCCGCGGCCTGTACCTCGCGCTGAGCACGCTGGCACTGCAGTTCGTGATGGACTGGGTGATCAACAAGGTGCCCGCCGTCAGCGGCGGCACCCAGGCCACGATCCAGGCACCGCCGCTGCGGCTGCTTGGCAACCCGGTCACCTCCGATGCCGGCCTGTACTACGTCGCGCTGGCGTGGTGCATCCTGGTCACCGTGTTCATGCTCAACCTGCGTCGCACCGGCCTCGGGCGCGCGCTGGTGGCGGTGCGCGAGAAGGACTTCGCCGCCGCAGTGATCGGGGTGAACAGCTTCTACTACAAGCTGGTCGCCTTCGCGATGTCGTCCTTCATCGGCGGCGTGAGCGGCGCGATCCTCGTGTTCTGCTTCTACCACGCGGTGACGCCAGAGCAGTTCGCCGTCAACGTGTCGATCCAGGTGCTGGCGATGGTGATCGTGGGCGGGCTGGGCAGCGTGATCGGCTGCTACTTCGGCGTCGCGTTCATTCTCCTGCTCCCGGGCATTGTCGCCAACCTGATCTTCGCGGCAGCGCAAGCAGCGAACCTGAAGATCGGCATCGAGCTGCTCGCGCACATCCCCGCGTTCCTGTATGGGGTGCTGATCATCGGGTTTCTACTGTTCGAACCACTCGGCCTCGCCAAGATCTACAGCAACCTGCGCAACTACTTCATCTTCTGGCCTTTCGGCTACGCCAGGAAGTAGCGCGTGTACCCCCGTTCCACCGTCGACACAAGGAGACTTTCCATGTACCTCAAGCTGAAAACCCTGCTGGGCGCCGCGGCGCTGGCGCTGAGCGTGCCGGCGGCGATCGCGGCCGAGCCCGTTCGTTTCGCGCTGTGCTACGACTTGACCAAGGCCTATACCTTCATCACGCCGCAGGTCGTGCAGGCCGTGAAGGACTACGCCGCGCTAATGAACCTGCGCGGCGGCCTCGAGGGCAACCCTATCGAGATCATTGCCCAGGATCACGGCAACGAACCGCAGCGCGGCATCGAGTGCTACGAGCGCGTCAAGGGCCAGGCGGTGACGGTGGACTTCCTGTCCACGCCGGTGTCGCGCGCGGTGTTGCCGCGGGCGATGAAGGACGGCGAGGTGATGATCCAGGCGCTGGCCGGCCGCGGCGATGCGGTCGATGGCGAGGTGTTCAAATGGGTCTACACGCTCGGCCCGACCTACTGGGGCCAGGCCGCGAACATCGTCAGCTACGTCAAGAAGCAGGCCGGCGGCAGCCTCAAGGGCAAGAAGATCGCTTTCCTGTACATCGACTACCCGTTCGGGCAGGAACCGATCCCGGTGCTCAAGGAACTGCAGAAGCTCGAAGGCTTCGAGCTCGAGCTGTTTCCGTATCCCCTGCCCGGCAGCGACCAGTCGTCCGCCTGGTCGCAGATCCGCCGCTACCAGCCCGACGTGGTGATCCACTGGGCGTTCTCGGCGATGCACGTCGTGGCCGCGAAGGAGGCCAAGCGCAATGGCGTGGGGCTCGACAAGGTGATCAGCGTGAACTGGTTCAATGAAGTCGACCTCGCCAACATTGGCGCCGACAACGCCAAGGGGCTGCGCCGCTCGACCACCGTGGTCAGCGGCACCGATCACCCGCTGCTCAAGGACATCCAGCGCGAGCTGTATGACAAGGGCAAGGGCAACGGCGATCCGAAGTTCCTCGCCGACATCTACTACGCGACCGGCTTGGCGATCTACGCGCCGGTGTTCGAGGCGGCCCGCCTGGCGCTGAAGAACGAGAAGGCGCCGCTCACTGCCGAGAAGATGCGCAAGGGCCTGGAAAGCCTGAAGGACTTTAATGCCGGCGGTCTGCTGCCCCCGATCACGGTCACGGCGAAGGACCACGGCGGCGGCGGACGCACCCGCATCGAGATGTGGGACGGTGCCAAGTGGGTGCCGCAGAGCGATTGGGCCTCCGACTATGGCGACCTCGTCTGGCGCACGGTGAAGCAGCACTCGGCCGAGTTCGCGAAGTCCACAGGTCAGTGACATCCACGGCGGCGTGCCCGCGGCATATACCGGGGCCGCCGCCATTTTCCTCAAGGAGCACCTGACATGCGTCTCACCCTGACCCGTGCGCTCGCGTCCGCGGCCCTGCTGGTGTCGTCCCTGGCCGCGCAAGCCGCCGACCCGGTGAAGTTTGGCCTTTGTTACGACATCAGCAAGATCTACGTCGCCGCCGTGCCGCAGCTCGCGCAGGCGGTCAAGGACTATGCCGACCTGCTCAACATGCGCGGCGGCATCGAGGGACATCCAATCGAGGTCATGCTGGTGGACCACGGCAACGAGCCGCAGCGCGGCATCGACTGCTATGAGCGCCTGAAGCGCGAAGGCGTGATGGTCTTCGACTTCTTCTCGACCCCCGTGTCGCGCGCCGCCTTGCCGCGCATCATGCAGGACGGCAACATCCTCGTGCAGCCGCTGGTCGGCCGCGGAGACGCGGTCGACGGCGAGGTCTTCAAGAATGTGTTCCCGCTGGCGCCCACCTACTGGGGTCAGGCGGCCAACACCATCAGCTACTTCAAGAAGCAGGCCAAGGGTGATCTGCAGGGAAAGAAGATCGCCTTTCTGTACCTGGACACGCCGTTCGGACGCGAGCCGATCCCGGTATTCGAGGCCCTCAAGCGGCTCGAACGCTTCGAGTTCCAGACCTTCCCGTTCCCGGTGCCCGGCAACGACCAGAGCGCGGCCTTCGCCCAGATCCGCCGCTTCCAGCCGGACTGGGTGGTGCTGTGGTCGTTCTCGCCGCTGAACCCGATCACCTTCCGCGAGATGCAGCGCAACGGCATTCCTATCGACAAGATGGTGACGGTCAACTGGATCAACGAAATCGATATCAACAACTTCGGTGCGGCGGCGGCCAAGGGCCTGAAGCGGTCGACCGTGGTGGTGGGCGGCGCCGAGCATCCGCTGGTGAAGGACATCTTGGCCGAGCTCTACGACAAGGGCAAGGGCAACGGCGACCGCAAGATGGTTGCCGACTCGTACTACAACACCGGTCTCGCGGTGTACTCGTCGGTGTTCGAAGGCGCGCGCCTGGCGATCAAGACGCAGGGCTGGCCGCTGACGGCCGAGAAGATCCGCCAGGGCATGTACGGCATCAAGAACTTCGATGCCCAGGGCTTCATGGCACCGATCACCGTCACGCCTAAAGACCACGGCGGCGGCGGCAAGACCCGTATCGACATGTGGGACGGCACGAAGTGGGTGGCGCAGACCGACTGGTTCGCCGACTACACCGGCCTCGTCAATACCCTGGTGAAGGCGAATTCGGCCGACTTCGCAAAAGCCAACGCGAAGTAGCACCTGCGCCAGACGTAACCCCGAGAATCCGATGACCAACGCCCTTACCCTCAACAACATCGAGGTCATCTACGACCAGGTCTTCCTCGCCATCAAGGGCGTGTCGGTCGAGGTGCCCAAGGGCGGCATGGTGGCCCTGCTCGGCGCCAACGGCGCGGGCAAGAGCACCACGCTGAAGGCGGTCAGCGGGCTGCTGAAGTCCGAGCGCGGCGAGATCACGCGCGGCGACGTGCGCTTCCTCGACCAGGACATCGGCAAGTTGCCGCCGCAGGACCGCGTGAAACTCGGCATCGCCCAGGTGCTCGAGGGTCGCCGCGTGTTCGAGCACCTGACGCCCGACGAGAACCTGATCGCGGCATCGGCGGTGCACGGCGGGCGCGACATGGAACGCAACCGCGACCGCGTCTACGCCTACTTCCCGCGCCTGCACCAGCGTCGAACCGCCAAGGCCGGCTACCTGTCGGGCGGCGAGCAGCAGATGCTCGCGATCGGCCGCGCGCTGATGACCCAGCCCAAGCTCCTGATGCTCGACGAGCCCAGCCTCGGCCTGGCGCCGGTCATCGTGGCGGAGATCTTCGACATCCTGCAGCGCATCAACCGCGAGGACGGGATGTCGATCCTGCTCGTCGAGCAGAACGCGATCGCCGCGCTCGACGTCGTCTCGCACGGCTACCTGATCGAGAACGGGCGGGTCGTGATGCACGACAAGGCCGAGGTCCTGCGCAACAACCCCGACATCCGCGACGCCTACCTCGGGGGCGCCGAGGGTAAGGACTTCAAGGACATCAAGCACTACCGGCGCCGCAAGCGCTGGCTGGCTTGAGCGCCACAGCGCCGGTGGCCCACCCTGCGGGCGGGCGCACGATCGAATCGCTGCTGGCGCGCCTGGCGACGCTGCCGCCGCAGACCTCGTTGACGCTCGAACAGCTGCGCGACCAGTACGACGCCGCGGAGCGCGCCTTCCCGGTCGCCCCTGGCTGCACCGTCGACGCGCTCGACGAGCCGTCGTTTCGCGGCGAACGCATCCGCCCGGCCCCGGACGCCGGCGACGCGGCGATCCTCTACCTGCACGGCGGCGGCTATGTGATGGGCTCGCCGCGCTCGCACCGCCACCTGGCGAGCGACTTGGCGGCC
>DAORHX010000116.1:0-9528 GCA_035438245.1 Rubrivivax sp. | reverse complement strand
AAGCCCGGAGCGCCCTGCCCGGCCAGGCGCAGGTGCTGGCCTTCACGCACACCGGCGGGGATGGCCACGTCCAGCGTGCGCTCGCTCAAGCCGACGTGGCCCTGCGCGTCCAGCGTCGGCATCTGCAGCCGGATGCTGCGGCTGGCGCCGCGGTAGGCGTCGGCCAGGTCGATCACCACCTTGGCATGGTGGTCCTGGGCCCGCGGCGGCGCGCGGTGCCGCGCCTGCGCACGTGCGCGGCCGAACAGTGCCTCGAAGAAATCGCTGTGCTCGCCGCCGAAGCCGCCGAAATCGGCTTCGCCGCCGCGGAATTCGTAGCCGCTGTCCCAGTCCGGCGGCGGCGCTTCGGCACCCGGTTGCCAGCGCTTGCCGACGTCGTCGTAGGCGGCGCGCTTTTCCGGGTCCTTCAGCACCTCGTAGGCCTCGCCGATCTCCTTGAAGCGGGCCTCGGCGTCGGCTTCCTTGTTCAGGTCGGGGTGGTACTTGCGCGCCAGCCGCCGGTAGGCATGCTTGATGTCGTCGGCGCTGGCGTCACGCGCCACGCCGAGGGTCTCGTAGTAGTCCTTGAACTGCATCGCCTCGCCACCCGCCACATTGACTGGCGCGCATCTTATGCGGGCAGCCCCTTCAGCTCGATGACGTTGCCCTCGGGGTCGCTGAGGTAGATCGACGGGCCCTCGCCTTCGGCGCCGTAGCGCTGCGCGGTCGGCCCGGCCTCGACCTGGTGTGCCTGCAGGTGGCGGCGGATGGCGGCCTCGTCGAAAGGCTCGATGCGCAGGCAGAAGTGGTCGAGGTTGCGCCCCTCGCGCCCGGGCGCCACACCGCCGGCGCGGCCCAGCGCACCGTGCACCGGCACCAGGTCGATCAGCGCGCGGCCGGCGCGCAGCTGCACCAGGCCGATGTCGTCCTGCCGACGCTCGATGCGGCAGCCCAGCACCTCGCCGTAGAAACGCAGCATACGTTCCAGGTCGACGACGCGCAGCACCAGGTGGTCGATGTCGCGGATGGGGATCATGGGCAAAGGCCAGCATGCCACAGCCCGCGCCCGCCGGCGCGCGGCGGCCGGCCGCAGCGCCAGCCACTACACTTTTCGGCGATGGACGATCCGCCCCCCTCGCCGATCGGCCCGGAGCAGGCCGAGCTGATCGGCCGCCGCGTGTCGATCATCGTCGGCAGCCGCGATGCGGCGCTGCACCCGCACGTGATGCGCGCGCTGGCCTGCAGCCTCAGCGCCGACCGGCGCCAGGTGACGGTGCTGATCAACCAGCGCTCGGCCGAGCAGGTGCTGGCCGACCTGCGCGCCAACGGCCACATCGCGGTGGTGTTCAGCGAGCCGAGCACGCACCGCACCTTGCAGCTCAAGGGCAGCGATGCCCAGGTGCTGGCCTGCGACGCCGACGGCGAGGCGCTGGCCGAGCGCCACCTGCAGCGTTTCATCGACGAGCTGGCCGAGATCGGCCTGTCGGCCGCGGTGGCGCGCACGGTGCTGACGCGCGAGGGCGGCCTGGTGGCGCTGCGCTTCACGGTGCGCGAGGCCTACGACCAGACGCCGGGGCCGCAGGCCGGGGCCGCGCTGCACGCGCCAGGGGGTGCGGCATGACCACGCCGCGCCGCCGCGCCAGCGACCAGCGCGGCTCGCCGCCCGACGCCGGCCCGACGCCCCACGAGGCGCTGGACCTGGACGACATCCGCGGCTGCATGGAAGGCACGATCCCTGGCGTGATGGCCACCTGCGACCACGACGGCATGCCCAACGTGACCTACATCTCGCAGGTGGAATACGTCGACGCGCGGCACCTGGCGCTGTCGTTCCAGTTCTTCAACAAGACGCGGCGCAACGTGCTGGCCAACCCGGTCGCCGAGCTGCTGGTGATCCACCCGCGGCACGGCGCGATGTACCGCATCGCCGCACGCTACCTGCGCACCGAGAGCGAGGGCACGGTGTTCGAGCGCATGCGCGCCAAGCTCGCCGGCATCGCCTCGCACTCGGGCATGGCCGGGGTGTTCCACCTGCGCGGCGCCGACCTGTACGCGGTCGACCGCGTCGAGCAGGTGCTGGCGCCGCAGCACGCCGGCACGCTCGACGTGCCGAACCGGCTGTCGATGCTGCGCCGCGCCGCGCTGCGCGTGGCCGCGGCCGGCGACTTCGACGCGCTGGTCGAGCAACTGCTGGATGCGGTGGTGCAGGAATTCGGCATCGCCCACGCCATGCTGCTGATGCTCGACGCCGGCGGCGAGCGGCTGTACACCGTGGCCAGCCGCGGCTACGCGCATTCCGGCGCGGGCGCCGAGATCCCGCTCGGCGACGGCGTCATCGGCGTGGCCGCGCGTTTGGCCACGCCGATCCGCATCAACCACGCGACCACCGAATACAGCTACGTGCGCACCATGCGCGAGGGCGTCGCCGGCCACCTGCTGGGCCGCGAGATCCCGCTGCCCGGGCTGGCCGCGCCGGGCAGCCAGCTGGCGCTGCCGCTGAGCAGCGGCGGCCGGCTGCTGGGCGTGCTCTATGTCGAAAGCCCGCAGGACCTGCGCTTCGACTGGGACGACGAGGACGCGCTGCTGACGCTGGCCACGCAGGCCGCGCTGCAGCTGAAGGCGCTGGCCGCGGCCGACGCCGAAGCCGCCGAGACCGAGGCGGCCGTCGCACCCGCCACTTCGCCGGCCGCACCGCCGCCGCCGACGGCGCCACCGCTGCGCGTGCGCCACTACGCGGTGGACGACAGCGTCTTCCTCGACGACGACTACCTGATCAAGGGCGTGGCCGGCGCGGTGCTGTGGAAGCTGCTGGGCGACCACGCCGCCACCGGGCGCAGCGAGTTCAGCAACCGCGAGCTGCGGCTGGCGCCGCAACTGCGCCTGCCCGAGGTCGGCGACAACCTCGAGGCGCGGCTGGTGCTGCTGACGCGCCGCCTGGTCGACCGCGACGCCGCAGTGCGCATCGAGAAGACCGGGCGCGGACGCTTCAGGCTGTGCGTGACGCGGCCGCTGCAGCTCGGCCACGTGCCGCGCTGAACCCGGTCGAGGCTGCGGCTCGGGCGCCGAGCGTCAGAGCAGATCGCGCTGCAGCCGGGCGAAGTCCGCTGCGGCCAGCGTGCTTTCGGCGATGCCGAGCACGCCGGCGAAGACCTCGCTCGGCAGGCCCTGGCGCATGCCGCCGAGCATGCCTGCGCGCTCGCTCGCATTCAGCGCCGGGATGAACCAGTGCAGCGACGCCATCATCTCCGCCGGCGGGATGGCTTCGATGATCTGCTGCTCGATGGCCAGCAGCTCGGCATCGCCGTAGGCCTGCCACAGCAGCGCGTTGTGCGCCGTCTCCTCGACATGCATGTGCTGCAGGTTGTCGGCGACGAACAGCGCCAGCGCGTGGTACAGCCGGTGCAGCGCGGCCGGCCGCACGGCGCGCTCGCTGTGCGCCACCAGCGACGCCAGGTCGCGCAGGTCGGCGATGCTTTCCTCGTGGTGCAGGTGCTCGGCGGCGATGCGCGCCGCGCTGCCGGTGCGCGCCCGCTCGAGGGCCGGGTGCACGAAGTCGTTCTCGTGCTGCAGGTGCGATGCGCACAGCGCCAGCAGCGCCTCGACCTGCTGCAGCGACAGCGCGAGCGCGGCGGCGTCGGCCGCGTCGGTGCTGCCGACCCGCGTCAGCGTGCGCGTCATGAACAGGCGCAGCGCCTTGTGGATGCCGGCATAGAGGTCGTGGCGCAGGCCGGCGGGGGCCTGGGTTGCGGCGGCGCGGGGGGTCTGGGCCTGGGCTTGCATGGTGGTCTTCCTCGTTCGGTTGCAGCCGCGCCGGGTGATTCCGGCGACGTGGGCTCACTGTAGGAAGACGCGGGCCGGGGCGCTCTTAAGTCTTCATTCAGGTGTTCTTAAGAGTTTCTTCAACACGGTCGCGCGGGGCGCGCCCCACCGGGACCGACGCCGCGGCTACGCGGCCCACAACCTGAACTCGACGTGCCTGGCAGCCGCTTGAAAGTCCTGGTCGGCAGACAACATCATCAGGTCGTGTCTTCGGCAAAGTTGAATGAGCAGTGCGTCGATCGTCCCGACCTGAACGCCGCGACGACGACAGGTGTTGCGGACTTCCGCGGCTTCGATGTGATCGCCGCGATCCGGCTGCAGGAAGGCCAGCGCGGAAAGTCGCTCCACGAGTTGCGCGCGCGCCTTGGGGCCGGCGAAACCTTGTAGAAGCTCCTGCAGGACAAGCCCGGTGGTGAAGACCTGGTCCGCGCCAAGAAGCGCCCCCCGCAGCACCGCAACCTGCGGCGCAGCTTGCTCGGCGTCCCGGCGCAGCGCCAGCGACCAGACGCTCGTATCGACGAGCATGCTCATCGCTTGCGCGCCCGCTCTGCCTTGTAGTCGAACGAGGCATCCCATTCAAGCTTGCCGAAGAGTTCGGCCACACGGCGCTGTTCCCTGCGGGCAATGAATTCCTGCAGCGCACGTGTGACGGCGGCCTTCTTGGTCGGCTCTCCACTGACACGGAATGCACGTTCCAGGAGATCCTGATCGAGGGCAAGATTGGTCGCCATGTGTAGCTCCTTTGCGGTCAGTCTACACAGCCGGGCACGCCTCGGCAGGTTCGTCGAAGAGAGGCCGCCGCAGCGGCTCCCCCTCAGCGACTCTCCAACACCATCAACCCGGCCGCGGTGTTCGAGATCGGGATGTGGTAGTTGCGGTGCACCTGCCTCACCTGCTCGCCCAGCGCGCCGCGCGCGGCCAGCCACATCAGCAGCTCGATGCCCTGCGTGCCGGTCAGCTCCACCAGATCGGTGATCGAGTACTTGGTGGCCCAGGCCGGGTCGGCGAGCAGGCTGTCCATGAACTTCACGTCGAAGTCCTTGTTGATGAAGCCGGCGCGTTCGCCGTCGAGCTGGTGGCTCAACCCGCCGGTGCCCATCACCACCACGCGCTGGTCGGCGTCCCACGAGCGGATCGCGCGGCCCACCGCCTGGCCCAGCTTGTAGCAGCGCGCCGCGCTCGGCAGCGGGAACTGCACGGTGTTGATGCACACCGGCACCACCCGCACCGGCCACGCGCCCTGGCCCGGCCACAGCAGCGCCATCGGCAGCGACACCGCGTGGTCGATGTTCATCTCCTGGCAGGTGACGACGTCGAACTCCTCGGCGATCAGGCTTTCGATCAGGTGCCACGACAGGTCCTGGTCACCTGGGATCGGCGGCAGCACCGGGATGCCCCAGCCTTCGTCGGCGTTGTGGTATTCGGCTGCGGCGCCGACCGCGAAGGTCGGCATCTTGTCGAGGAAGAAGTTCAACCCGTGGTCGTTGTAGAACATCACGACCACGTCGGGCTTGACCTTGGCCAGCCAGTCGTGCACCGGCGGGTAGCCGTCGAAGAAGGGCTTCCAGTACGGGTCGGCCTGCAGGTCGCGGGCGATGGCCCGTCCGATGGCCGGCACGTGCGAGGTGGTGATGCCACCGATGAGTTGGGCCATGTCAGTTGCTCCCAGCGGCCACCAGCTTGGCCTTGAATTGATCCTTGGTCATGCCCGTCTGCTGCGCGCCCAGGTCCTGCACGTCCAGCCCGAAGATGCCGGCGAACTTGGCCAGGTAGTAGACGTTGCCGCCGGCGCTGATCAGCTGCAGCACGTTGCGCGCGCGGATCGCCTCGCGCTGCGGCGCGTTCAGGCCGAACTTGGCGCAGTAGGCGTCCTCGTCGGCCTGGAAGGCCGCGCGGTTGGCGGCGTCGTTGAAGGAATAGCACATCTTGTTCAGCGCATAGCCCTTGCGGGCCTGGCGGCTGTCGAAGATCGTCGTGCCGGCAATTTCGCGGCTGGCGCTCATCGGGCTCGTCTCCATGAAGTGGATGGGGTGACGGCAGTGTGCCGAGCGCCGCGCCGCAGATAAATGGGCCGATACTGATGCCACCCATGAGCGCGATCGATCATTCGGACATCGACGGCCGGCTGCTGCAGCTGCTGCTGGCGGTGCTCGAAGAACGCTCGGTGACCCGCGCCGCCGCGCGTCTGGACGTGACGCAGTCGGCGGTCAGCCACCAGCTCGACCGGCTGCGCGCCATCACCGGCGATGCGCTGTTCGTCAAGTCGGGCCGCGGCATCATGCCCACGGCGCGCGCCGAAGCGCTGGCAGTGCAGGCGCGGCGGCTGCTCGACGAGCTGCGCGCCTTCGCGCAGGCCGGCAGCTTCGACCCGGCAGCCTTCGACGGCACGCTGACCATCGCCGCCAACGAGCTGCAGCGCGACCTGCTGCTGCCGCTGCTGCTGCACCATGCGCGCGTGCGCGCGCCGCGGCTGGCGCTGCGCATCGTGCCGTCGGGCGTGCCCACCGCCGAGATGCTGCGCGACGGCAGCTGCCTGCTGGCGATCACGCCCAGGCCGCCCGAAGCCGCCGATGTCGTGCAGCGGCGGCTGTTCGACGACCGCTATGTCGTGTACTACGACGCACAGGCGCGCAAGCCGCCGGCAGCGATGGACGACTACCTTGCCGCCGAGCACGTCTGCGTGCATCACGAGACGCGCGGCCGGCTCGACATCGACCGCTTCATCGACGAGCGCGGCATGCGCCGACGCATCGCCGTCACCGTGGCCGGCTTCTCCGGCGTCGCGCCGTTCCTGCGCGGCAGCGCCTTCCTGGCCACGCTGCCGGTGCTGCTGCGCGCCAGCCTGCTGCGCGGCTTCGCCACCGTCGCACCGCCGTTCCCGTGCCCGCCGAACCCGATGTTCATGGCCTGGCACCAGCGCCACCAGGAGGACCCGATGCACCGCTGGCTGCGCGACGAACTGCTCGCCGTGGTCGCGCCGGCGCTGGCCGCGGCCGAACTGCCGCCGACGCGGCGCCCTTGACTTGAACGCCTGGCCTGGTGCGCTGGCGCTGGCGGCCGTGGCGCTGGCCGGCAGCTTCCGTCCGTGGCAGACGCTGCGCAGCGGCGCCTTGCGTCATCCGTGGCTGGCGACGCTGGTGCTGCTGCCGTGGCTGTGGAGCACGGCGGCGCATCTGCCCGGGGGCCTGCCGCTGCAGCTGTCGATGGCCGTGCTGACGGTGCTGATGCTCGGCTGGCCGCTGGCCTGCTGGACCTGGCTGGCCGTGGCGCTGGGCGCGGCCTGGCTGGGGCGGCCGGCGACGGCCGACGCGCTGGGCTTCGCGCTGCTCGCCGGCGAGCTGGCATGGTGGAACGGCGTGCTGCCCGGCTCTCTGGCACTGGGCCTCGGGCTGGCGACGCGGCGCTGGCTGCCGGCGCATCCGATGGTCTACATCCTGGCACGCGGCTTCTTCACCACCTTGCTGGCGATGACCGCCACCGGCGCGCTGTGGGTGGCGACGCAGCCGCTGCCGCCGGGCGCCGAGCCCGGCTCGCTGCTGCTCGGGCGCTGGCTCATCGCCTGGGGCGACGCGGTCACCACCGGCATGCTGACGGCGGTCTTCGTCGCCTACCGGCCCGACTGGCTGCTGACCTGGTCCGACCGCCGCTACCTGCCACCGTCGCCGCCGCGTTAGCATGGCTCGAAGCACGAGGAGCCCAGCGTGATCGTCGAACGCATCTGGACCGGCAACGCCTACCGCAACTTCAACTACCTGGTCGCCTGCCCCGAAACCGGCGAGGCGCTGGCCATCGACCCGCTCGACCACGAGAAATGCCTGAACGCCGCCAAGGTGCGCGGCTGGCAGATCACGCAGGTGCTGAACACGCACGAGCACCACGATCACACCGGCGGCAACGACGCGGTCATCGCCGCCACCGGCGCCAAGCTGCTGGCGCACCACAAGTCGGGCAGCAAGATCCGCGGCGTCGACCGCGGCTTGAAGGCCGGCGACGTCGTCAAGGTCGGCAGGACGGTCGAGCTGGAATGCCTGGACACGCCGGGGCACACGCTGTGCCACATCTGTCTGCGTTCGCACACCGAGCAGCCGGCGCTGTTCTCCGGCGACACGCTGTTCAACGCCGGCGCCGGCAATTGCCACAACGGCGGTGACCCGGCGGCGCTGTACGCCACCTTCGTCGAACAGCTGGCCAGGCTGCCCGTGCACACGCAGGTCTATCCGGGCCACGACTACATCGAGAACAACCTGAAGTTCACGCTCGCGCGCGAGCCCGACAACGTCGCCGCGCAGGCGCTGCTGCCGCAGGTGACGGGCCACGATCCGGCGCGCTCGATCGTCACCACGCTGTCCGACGAGCGGCGCTTCAACACCTTCTTCCGCCTGGACAGCCCGAGCCTGATCGCGCGGCTGCGCGAGGCCTTCCCCGACCTGCCCGCGCAGCCCGACGCGCAGACGGTGTTCGTCAAGCTGCGCGAGCTGCGCAACCAGTGGTGACATGCAGCGTGATGCCCACCTGCGCGAGCGCATCGCCGCCCACCTGCAGACCTTCGAGCGGCACCGCGCCGACCCCGGCGGGCTGCGCGCTGCCGCGGTGGCGGTGGCCATCGCCGACGAAGGCTCGGGCGCCGCACTGGCCGGCATCCGCCAGCCCGAAGGCTGGAGCACCGAAGCCGCGCTGCTGCTGACCAAGCGCGCCGGCGGCCTGCGCAACCATGCCGGCCAGTGGGCGCTGCCGGGCGGGCGCATCGATGCCGGCGAGACGCCGGAGCAGGCGGCGCTGCGCGAGCTGCACGAGGAGATCGGGCTGCACCTGGACGCAGCCGGCGTGCTCGGCCGCCTCGACGACTTCGTCACCCGCTCCGGCTACGTGATCACGCCGGTGCTGGTGTGGGCCGGCGCGGCGCGCGAGCTGCAGCCGAACCCGCACGAGGTGCGCAGCATCCACCGCATTCCGGTCGCCGAGTTCCTGCGCGCCGACGCGCCGATGCTGGATGCGCGCCACGACAACGAACGCCCGATCCTGCGCATGCCGGTCGGCGACAGCTGGATCGCCGCGCCGACCGCCGCGGTGCTGTACCAGTTCCGCGAGCTGTGCCTGTGCGGCCGGCCGACGCGCGTGGCGCACTTCGAGCAGCCGCGCTTCGCGTGGAAGTGACGCTTACGGTTACACACACTGTTGCGCGGCGGAAGTACACGGGCGCGCGCGCCGCGGCGTTGCAGACAGCATGAGCGAGAACACAAGGAGCTGGCTGCAATGAAACG
The DNA here is from genome assembly GCA_035438245.1 of Rubrivivax sp. Classification (GTDB taxonomy): domain Bacteria; phylum Pseudomonadota; class Gammaproteobacteria; order Burkholderiales; family Burkholderiaceae_C; genus Rubrivivax. The sequence goes on along the minus strand of DAORHX010000116.1, from coordinate 469 downwards.
ACTCTTCCTTCTGCTGGCGGCTGCCATCGTGTCGGCGCCGGCGCTGGCCGGTCCGCCCGTCGGCGTGTCGGTCAGCATCGGCCAGCCGGGCTGGATGGGACAGATCGACATCGGCCCGCCGGTGCGGGTGTACGCGCCGCCGCCGGTGGTGCTGGTTCCGCAGCCGGTCTATGCCCCGGCGCCCGTGGTCGTGCATCAGCCGGTCTACGTGCGCGGCGCGCCGCCTGCGCCGAAGTACTGGCGTCACCCCAGGCACGGCGTGCACGGCCACTACGCGCACTGGCATCGCCCGCACGGGCCGCAGCCTTGGCAGCGTTCGGGCCGCCATCACGATGACCGCCACGACCACGGCCACGGCCGGCACGATCGCTGAAACGGGCGCGCAATCCGAATTACGGAAGCCGTGCCTGCTGTCGGCGCATAGCTGCAGTTCCCGAAAGGCCGCTGTGGCCTTCGAACGTTCGCGCGG
>DAORHX010000115.1:0-9542 GCA_035438245.1 Rubrivivax sp. | reverse complement strand
GCCCGGCTTTGCCGCGCCGGCTCTTCACACGGACAGCGGACTTCTGATATTCCGCCTCGCGCCGTGATGCGCGCTCTTGTCCTCGACCAGCTTCTGGGCCGAGGACGCTGCCTACCCTTCGAAGCGCGCGAACACCAGCGACGCGTTCGTGCCGCCGAAGCCGAAGCTGTTCGACATGACCGTGTGCAGCGCGCCGTCGTGACGCTCGCGCAGCACGCGCTGGCCGGCAGCGGCCGGGTCCAGGTTCTCGATGTTGGCGGACGCCGCGGCAAACCCCTGCTGCAGCATCAGCAGCGAGTAGATCGCCTCCTGCACGCCGGCCGCACCCAGCGAATGCCCCGACAGCGACTTGGTCGAGCTGATCATCGGCGGCTGGTCGCCGAACACCTGGCGCACCGCGCCGAGTTCGGCGACGTCGCCCACCGGCGTGGAGGTGCCGTGCGCGTTGATGTAGTCCACCGGGCCGCGCACGGTGGCGATGGCCTGCTGCATGCAGCGCATGGCACCTTCGCCCGACGGTGCCACCATGTCGTGGCCGTCGGAGGTGGCGCCGTAGCCGACCAGCTCGGCCAGGATGGTCGCGCCGCGCGCCTGCGCATGCTCCAGCGCCTCCAGCACCAGCATGCCGCCGCCACCGGCGATGACGAAGCCGTCGCGCGCCGCGTCGAAGGCTCGCGAGGCCTGCTCGGGCCGGTCGTTGTAGCCGCTGGACATCGCGCCCATGGCGTCGAACAGCAGCGACATCTCCCAGCTCTCTTCCTCGCCGCCGCCGGCGAAGACCACGTCCTGCTGGCCCCAGGCGATCAGCTGCGCCGCATGGCCGATGCAGTGCGCGCTGGTGGCGCAGGCCGAACTGATCGAGTAGTTGACGCCCTTGATCGCGAAGTTGGTCGCCAGGCAGGCCGAGACGGTGCTGCCCATCGTGCGCGTGACCATGAACGGCCCGACGCGCTTGATGCCCTTGGCGCGCAGCGTGTCCGCCGCCCACACCTGGTTGTGGCTGGATGCGCCGCCACTGCCGGCCACCAGGCCGGTGCGCGGATGCGAGATCTGCTCGAGCGACAGCCGCGATTGTTCGATCGCCTGCTTCATCGACAGCCAGGCATAGGCCGCCGCGTCGCCCATGAAGCGCAGCGTGCGCCGGTCGATCGCCGCTTCCAGGTCGAGCGCCGGCCGTCCGCTGACCTGGCAGCGCATGCCGTGTTCGGCATAGCTCGGGTTGAAGCGGATGCCCGAACGGCCGTCGCGCAGGCTGGCCGCCACCTCGGCGGCGTTGTTGCCAAGACTGGAAACGATGCCCTGGCCGGTGACGACGACGCGCCGCATCACATTCCCTCGGTGGTGGTGAACAGGCCCACCTTCAGGTCGGCCGCGGTGTAGATCTCGCGCCCATCGGCCAGCACGACGCCGTCGGCGATGCCCATCACCAGCTTGCGCTCGATGACGCGCTTCAGGTCCAGCCGGTAACTCACCTTCTCGATCTTCGGCAGCACCTCGCCGAAGAACTTGATCTCGCCGGCGCCCAGGGCGCGGCCGCGGCCAGGGTTGCCGCGCCAGCCGAGCCAGAAGCCCACCAGCTGCCACAGCGCATCCAGCCCCAGGCAGCCGGGCATCACCGGGTCGGTCTCGAAGTGGCAGCCGAAGAACCACAGCTCGGGCCGGATGTCGAGCTCGGCCTCGATGCGGCCCTTGCCGTTGGCGCCGCCGGTGTCGTCGATGTGCACGATGCGGTCGAACATCAGCATGTTCGGCAGCGGCAGCCGCGCGTTGCCCGGGCCGAACAACTCGCCGTGCCCGCAGGCCAGCAGTTCGTCTCGGCTGTAGGCGTGGCGACCCAGGTCGCGCTGGCTAGGGCGAGGGGGCGTTTGCGTCATGGGGCGGAAGGTGTTCGGGTCAGAGGAGATGGCTGGCGGCAGGCCCTCGGGCCGGCACCCGGTCCGCTCGACAGGGTGCGCCATTTTGCCTGCACCGCCGTCAGCCGGGTAGCGGCGGGCGTTGCGCTGGCTCAAGCCCGTCCATGGGACGGCGGTTCGCGGCATGCCGCACCGCTGTCGACGGGCTCAAGGCTTGCCCGGCACCTTGCCGCCGTCGACGTCCTGCTGCAGCCGCCGCACCTCGTCGAGCAGCTCGACGAAGCGCCGGCCGAAGGGCGTCAGCGTGTAGTCCACTTCCACCGGCGGCTTGTCGCCGACGACGCTGCGGCGCACGATGCCGAAGCGCTGCATCTTGTGCAGCCGCTCGTTCATCACCTTGGCCGACAGGCCCGGGCAGGCGCGCAGCAGCGCGCTCGGCCGGCTGGTGCCGTCGGCCGCCAGCCGCAGCAGGCTCAGCGACCACTTGCAGCCGACGATGCTCTCGACCATCGAGGCCACCGGAATGCCCCTGTCATCGTCGCCGCCCGCCATCGCCTCACCCCCTTACCAAAAAGTGCCTTCTGGCGCCGCCGCACGCTGCGCCCTATCGTCGCCGGCAGCGGCAGCGTAGTGCAAAGCCGCAGCCCTCTCAAGGAGTCGATCGATGGCAGCCCACGCCCCCATCCCCGGCTACACGCGCGGCAGCGCGCCGCGCTCGCCGGTCACACCGGCCGAGTTCGAGCTGATGAAGAAGAGCGCCCTGTTCGGCGACGACGACCTGCGTGCGCTGCGCCTGTCGCACGACGTGGTGCAGGACCAGGTCGAGGCCATTCTCGATGTTTGGTACGGCTTCGTCGGCTCGCAGCCCCATCTGCTGGCCAGCTTCAGCGGTCGCAGTGGCGGCCAGCCGCTGGGCGACTACCTGGGGGCCGTGCGCAAGCGCTTCGGCCAGTGGATCCTGGACACCGCGCGCGCCGAATACGACCAGGCCTGGCTCGACTACCAGCACGAGATCGGCCGGCGCCACCACCGCGCGGCGAAGAACCGCACCGACGGCGCCGACTCCAGCGCGATCGTGCCCTTCCGCGACCTGTTCGCGCTGATCTTCCCGGTGACCTTCACGCTCAAGCCCTTCCTCGCCAAGAAGGGCCACTCGGCCGAGCAGGTCGAGCAGATGCACCAGGCGTGGCTGAAGTCGTGCCTGCTGCAGCTGACGCTGTGGAGCCACCCCTACGTCAAGGACGGGGACTTCTGATGGCATCGGCCGCACCGGCCTGGCACACCACGGCTTGGCTGAACACGCCGCAGCCGCTGGACCTGGCGCAGCTGCGCGGCAAGGTGGTGCTGCTGCACGCCTTCCAGATGCTGTGCCCGGGCTGCGTCGCGCACGGCCTGCCGCAGGCGCAGCGCGTGGCCGCGCTCTTCGCCGAGGCGCCGCTGGCGGTGATCGGGCTGCACACGGTGTTCGAGCACCACGCGGCGATGGGCCTGGAATCGCTGCGCGCCTTCGTGCACGAGTACCGCATCAGCTTTCCGGTGGGTGTCGACGCGCCGGCCAGCGACGGCCCGATCCCGCGGACGATGCAGGCCTATGCGATGCAGGGGACGCCGACCCTGGTGCTGATCGACGCCCAGGGCCGGCTGCGCCGCCAGGTGTTCGGCGTGCACGACGACCTGCTGCTCGGCGCGGAACTGGCCACGCTGCTGGCCGAAGCGCGCGCGCCGCGCTGACCTTCGCCGCGCTGATCTTCGACGCGCAGCGGGCGCTTCAAGCCGGCTGCTGCGGCGCCGTACCGTGCGGCGCGTCCGCCTGTGGCGTGGTGATCTCGCCGGGCACGCGTTGGCGCGCGAGCAGCGTGTACATCGTCGGCACGACGAACAGCGTCAGCAGCGTGCCCAGCGACATGCCGCCGACGATGACCCAGCCGATCTGGCGGCGGCTCTCGGCGCCCGCCCCCGTGGCCAGCGCCAGCGGCAGCGCGCCGAGCACCATCGCCCCGGTGGTCATCAGGATCGGCCGCAGCCGCAGGCTCGAGGCCTCGACCACCGCCTCGCCGATCGTGCGCCCCTGCTGGCGCAGCTGGTTGCTGAATTCGACGATCAGGATGCCGTGCTTGCTGATCAGCCCGACCAGCGTGATCAGGCCGATCTGCGAATAGACGTTCAGCGTGCCGCCGCTCCAGTGCAGCGCGAGCAGCGCGCCGACCATCGACAGCGGCACCGCCAGCAGGATGATGAAGGGGTCGACGAAGCTCTCGAACTGCGCCGCCAGCACCAGGAAGATGAACATCAGCGCCAGCACGAAGACCAGCCCGAGCGCGCCCGACGAGGAGCGGAACTCGCGGCTGATGCCGTTCAGTTCGGTCGCATAGCCGCTGGGCAGCACGCGCTGCGCGATCTGGTCCATGAACTGCAGCGCCTCGCCCAGCGCGTAGCCCGGCGCAAGGTTGGCGGTGATCGACACCGAACGGCGCTGGTTGAAGTGGTTCAGCTCGCGCGGGCTGACCGCCTCGCGCACCTTGATCAGCGAACTCAGCGGCACCATCGTGTCGTTGCGGCCGCGCACGAACAGCTTCTCGATGTCCTCGGGCGTGGTGCGGCCGCGCAGCTCGGTCTGCACCAGCACGTCGTACTGGTCGGCGTCGCGCTTGTAGCGCGTCACCGTGCGCCCGCCGAGCATGGTCTCCACCGTGCGCGCCACCGCGTCGACGCTGACGCCCATGTCGGCGGCGCGCGCACGGTCGACCTCGACGAAGATCTCCGGCTTGTTCAGCCGCAGGTCGGTGTCGGGCTGCACGAAGCCGGGGTTCTTCGCCATCTCGGCCAGGAACTGCTGCGAGACCTGGGCCAGGTTGTCGTAGCTGTCGCTGGTGACGATGACGTAGTTGATCGAGCGCTCGCGAAAGCCCTGCCCCAGGCTGGGCGGCGTGATCGGAAAGGCCGACACCCCCGGCAGCCCGGTGAAGCGCGGCTGCAGCTCGCGCGCCAGCTGCAGCGTCGTGCGCTGGCGTTCGTCCCAGTCGACGGTGCGCATGAAGGCGCTGCCTTGCGACACCGTCGGGTTGCCGGCGACGACGAAGACGCGGTCGAACTCGGGGTAGTCGCGGCCCAGGTCCTCGATCGCGCGCAGGTAGCGCGCGGTGTAGTCCAGCGTCGCACCGTCGGGCGCGTTGACGGTGGCCAGCACCACGCCGCGGTCCTCCAGCGGCGCGAGTTCGCTCTTCGCGGTCTTGAACAGCCAGGCGCTGCCGCCGGCGGCAGCGCCCATCACCAGCAGCACGATCCAGCGCTGCGTCAGCACCCAGCGCAGCACGCTGCCGTAGCCGTTGCTCAAGCCGACCAGGGCACGCTCCATGCCGCGGTCGAAGCGGTTCGGCGACGGGTTGTGGCGCAGCAGCTTGCTGCACATCATCGGCGTCAGCGTCAGCGCGACGAAGCCGGAGACGATGACCGCGCCGGCCAGCGTCAGCGCGAACTCGGTGAACAGCCGCCCGGTGCGCCCCGGCGTGAAGGCCAGCGGCGCATACACCGCGGCCAGCGTCAGCGTCATCGCCACCACCGCGAAGCTGATCTCCTTGGCGCCCTTGAGCGCCGCCTGGAACGGCTCCAGCCCCTCTTCGATGTGGCGGAAGATGTTCTCCAGCACGACGATGGCGTCGTCGACCACCAGGCCGATGGCCAGCACCAGCGACAGCAGCGTCAGCGTGTTGATGGTGAAGCCGGCCGCGGCCATGATGCCGAAGGCGCCGATCAGGCTGACCGGGATGGTCACCATCGGAATGACCGACGCGCGGATGGTGCGAAGGAAGACGAACACCACCAGCGCCACCAGCAGCACCGCCTCGGCGATGGTGGTGTAGACCGACTTGACCGAGCGGTCGATGAACACCGCGTTGTCGTTGGCGATCTGCACCTTCACGCCGGGCGGCAGCTCGTCCTGCACCTGCGGCAGGATCTTGCGCACCGCGGCCGAGATCTCCAGCGGGTTGGCGGTGGCGTTGCGCACGATGCCGGTGGAGATCGACGGCACGCCGTTCAGGCGCACGCTGCTGCGCTCGCTGGCCGCGGCCTGCTCGACGCGCGCCACGTCGCGCAGCCGCACCGTGTAGCCGTTGACCGACTTCAGCGCGATGTCGGCGAACTGCGCCACCGTGTTCAGGTCGGTGCGCGCGGTGACGCTGAACTCGCGCTGCTGGCTTTCGATGCGCCCGGCCGGCACCTCGAGGTTCTGCTTGCGGATCGCGTCCTCGACGTCCTGCACCGTCAGCCGGTAGGCGGCGAGCTTGTCGGGGTCGAGCCAGATGCGCATCGCGTACTGGCGGTCGCCGTAGACGTTGACCTGCGACACGCCGGGCACCGTCTGCAGCCGCGGCTTGACGACGCGGTTGATGACGTCGGTGACCTCCAGCGGGCTCGCGGTCTCGCTGGTGAAAGCCAGCCAGATGACCGGCGAGGCATCGGCCTCGACCTTGGCGATCACCGGCTCGTCGACCGCGTCGGGCAGCCGCGCGCGCACGCGCGAGACGCGGTCGCGCACGTCGGCCGCGGCGTCGTCGGGGTTCTTCTCGAGCTTGAAGCGCACCGTGATCTGGCTGCGCTCGGAGCGCGAGATCGAGGTGATGATGTCGACGCCGTCGATGCCGGCGATCGAGTCCTCGAGCGGCTTGGTGACCTGCGACTCGATGACCTCGGAGGACGCGCCGACCAGCGTGGTGCTGACCGTGACCACCGGTTCGTCGATGCGCGGGTATTCGCGCACCGCCAGCCGGTCGAAGGACACCACGCCGACGAGCAGGATCAGCAGCGACATCACGGTCGCGAACACCGGGCGGCGGATCGAGATCTCGGACAAGCGCATGGCCTGCAGCCCTTCAAGCCCTTCAGGGAGACGGCGCCCGCGGCGCGGACGCGCCGGCACGGGTCAGGTCCACCACCTTGACCGGCACCGCCTCGCCCCGGCCGAGCCGGGACTGGCCGGCCGTGACCACCAGGTCGCCGGGCGCCAGCCCGTCCAGCACCTCCACCTTGCCGGGCAGGCGCAGGCCGATGTGCGCCTCGATGCGCCGGGCGGTCTTGCCATCGGGCCCGTCGACCACCTTGAACAGGTACTGCTTGCCGCCCTGCGGCACCAGCGCCTCCTCGGGCACCACCAGCGCATTCGCGCGCTGCGCGAAGACGATGCGCGCGCGCGCGAAGAGGCCCGACTTGAGCACGCCGTCGGGGTTGTCGAGCCGTGCGCGCACCAGCAGCGAGCGGCCGTTGGCGTCGACCACCGCATCGAGTGCATCGATGCGGCCGGTGAAGGTCTGCGCGGGCAGCGCGTCCAGGCTCACCTCCACCGCCTGCCCGGTCTTCACGCGCGCAATGAAGCGCTCGGGCAGGCGGAAGTCCACCAGCACCTGCGACAGATCCTCGATGTTCACCAGGTCGGCGCCGTCCTTGACGTAGTCGCCGAGGTTGATGTTGCGGATGCCGGCGATGCCGTCGAAGGGCGCGACGATGCGCATGCGCGCGATCTGCGCCTGCGACAGCGCCACCTGCGCCTCGGCCACCTCGAGCGCTGCCGCGCTCTGGTCGACCGCGCTCTGGCTGACGAAGTTCTGCGCCACCAGGTCGCGGTTGCGCTGCAGGTTGGTGCGCGCGATGCTGGCCTGGGCCTGGGCCTGCTTCAGCTGCGCCTGCTGCAAGGTGTCGTCCAGTTGCACCAGCAGTTGACCGCGCCTGACGCGCTGACCGTCGGCGAAGCCGATCGCGGCGACGCGGCCGCTGACCTCGGGCCGCAGCATCACCCCCTGGCGCGAACGCAGCGAGCCGACGGCCTGCGCATCATCGGCCAGCGTCATCGCCTCGACCTTCCCGATCTCCACCTTGGCCGGGCCCTCGGCGACGCCCTCCGCGCGAGCCGGCGCGGCATGACCCGCCCCGTCGACCGGCACGCTGGCCATGGGCCGGTTCTGCCACCACCAGGCGAGCGCCGCCAGCGCGCCGATGCCCAGCACGGCCACCCATGTGTGTACTTTCTTCAAGCTGCTGCCCTTGATGCCACCACGCACTGTAGCGGCCGGCGGCGAAGCGCGTCAGACCCGGCTCAGGGGGCCGGCACGCCGCGGTTGGCCAGCGCGTCGGCGCGCTCGTTGCCCGGATCCCCCGCGTGCGCCTTGACCCAGCGCCAGGTCACGCGGTGCTGTTGCACCAGTGCATCCAGCCGCTGCCACAGGTCGACGTTCTTCACCGGCTTGTGGTCGGCGGTTCTCCAGCCGCGCGCCTTCCAGCCATGGATCCAGGTGCCGATGCCGTTGCGCAGGTACTGGCTGTCGGTATAGATGGTCACGGCGCAAGCCTGGTTCAACGAGGCCAAGGCCTCGATCGGCGCGGTCAGCTCCATGCGGTTGTTGGTGGTCAGCCGCTCGCCACCGCAGAGCTCCTTGCTGTGTTCGCCGAAGCGCATCCACGCGCCCCAGCCGCCCGGCCCCGGGTTGCCCTTGCAGGCGCCGTCGGTGTAGATCACCACTTCCTTCATTCACAGAGCTCCTCGACCGGCCGGCGTTGCCGGTTCGTCACCACCGTGGCCGCGCTGCGCGCCTGGCGCGCCTCCTGTCGCGCCAGACCGACCAGGCGCATGCCGCGCACACGCTTGACGGCCACCAGAAAATACACGGCACCGAACACCGGCCACCAGCGCTCGCCCACGCCTTCGATCCATGCACTGCGCTCGAGCCAGCGCGCCGAACGATGCGGCGGGCGGAAGCAGCCGAAGCGGCCGCCCTCGACCTCGAAGCTGAGCAGCCGCAACCAGTCGCGCAGCCGCCAGTAGCCGAGGAACTCGCCGGCGCTGGGCAGGAACAGCGCGCCGCGCCCCCCCAGCCCGACCGCCGTGCGCACGCGGCCGAGCCGCTGTCGCAGTCCCCACATGCTGGCCGGGTTGAAGCCGACGATCATGACGCGACCCTCGGGCACCAGCACACGCTCGACCTCGCGCAGCGTCAGGTGCGGATCGCGCGACAGCTCCAGCGCATGCGGCAGCACCACCAGGTCCAGGCTCTGGTTCGGAAAGGGCAAGGCATCGAAGTCGCACTGCAGCGCCGGCAATGCATCGAAGCGCAGGCTGTCGACGTCCTCGTCGCCCGGCGGGGCGGCCGCCACCGCTTGCGCCGCATGCACGACATCGGTAGCCAGCCAACGATGCGGCATGCGGTTGGCTCGCAGCGCCTGCAGTTCCGGCAAGCCGAGCTGCAACGCGTGGTAGCCGAAGACGTCGGCCACCGCTTGATCCAGATGTTGCTGTTCCCAACGCAACAGACAACGGCCCGGGGCGCTTTGCATCCAGGCGCTCAACTCTATAATCGATGCCTCGAGAACCATGACGACGACAGAGCCTCACGTCTTCGCACACGACGCCTTCGAGCCGCGCCACCGTGCCCGGCCGATGCGCGGGTCGTACCCGCTGTCAGCGGCGGCGATTCTAGTGGTGGCCCCCGCGCCGAAGGTCTGCGCCCGCATGTCCGTCGCCATGGTGCGACCCAAGAGCCGATGAGGCGTGCCGCTCGGGCCCTGCCGCGCGGCCTGGTCTGGCTCGGCGCATGGGTCCTGGCGGCGTGGCTGTCGGGTTGTGCCACACCCACCGGCAGCAGCCCGCAGGCCGCGGGCAGCGCACCCGTCGTGCCGGCGCCGGCTGCGCAGGTCGCGCAG
>DAORHX010000114.1:0-9605 GCA_035438245.1 Rubrivivax sp. | reverse complement strand
CCAGTGCTAGCTTTTCGTACCGTCACTTATTGCACTGAAAACGAGGAGACCCCGTGGTCGACATCGCCCGTCGCCGAGCGGCTGGCCCGCCAGGCCATCGCCGCCATGCCCCGCTGGCCAGCGACGCCGACGGGCAAGCCCCTGGTGTTCGAGAAGACCATCTCGTTCACGCCCTTCGCGTCCGACGGCCCGCCGCTCTACAAGGACGACTGCCTGCCCGATCCGCCGGTGTTCAGCAACCCGTTCGCGTGGGACGGCAAGTCGGCGCGCGGGGCCCCAGCGGCCACGCCGATCGAAAAGCCGGACCCGCAGGCGCTGGAGGACTGTCTCCGGCAACTGCCTCGGGACTCGATCGAGGCCGAGATGGCGCGTGATCAGCGCATCATGGATCAGTGGGGTTGGGGTTCCGGCAAGCCGGGTCGATGAGTGTGCCATCGCCCATCGGGAACGTTCAGCGCGGCTGGAACATGATGAGGCCCATGCCGGTCAGCGCGACCGCGACGCCGGCCATGTCCCAGGCGGTCGGCCGGATGCCGTCCACGATCCACAGCCACAGCAGCGCCACGCCGATGTAGACCCCGCCGTAGGCCGCATAGACCCGACCGGCGGCGGTCTCATGCAGGCTGAGCAGCCACGCAAACAGCGCGAGGCTGGCTGCGGCAGGCAGCAGCAACCAGACGCTCCTGCCCTGCTTGAGCCACAGGTAGGGGAGGTAGCAGCCGACGATCTCGGCCAGCGCGGTGGCGAGGAACAGGGCGAAGGTCTTCATGGCGACGGTGCCGGGCGTGCACTCAATGCGAATGCCGGTGGTGCTCGTCCGGAAAGTGCTCGTGCGTGTGCGTCATCGGCTCGTGCCGATGTCGATGGGTGTGGCGGGCCGGCACTGCTTCGCCGGTCGCGTGGTGGTCATGATGCACGTCGTGTTCATGCTCGTGCTCGTGCTCCAACGCGTCATGCGCATGCGGATGGGCATGTCGCTCGCTCAGATGCAGCCAGACGCCCAGCGCCATCAGCGCGCCGGCAACGAGCAGGGCCGGCGTGACCCGCTCGCCCAGCAACAGCACCGCCAGCGCGGCACCGAAGAACGGCGCCACCGAGAAGTAGGCGCCGGTGCGTGCCGTGCCCAGGTGGCGCAGTGCGACGACGAACAAGGTCAGGCTGATGCCGTAGGACATGAAGCCCAGCACGGCCGAACCCGCCAGCGTCGGCCAGGGAGGCAGTTGCGCCCCCAGCGCGAACGCGATGGCCAGGTTCACCGAGCCGGCGGCCAGTCCCTTGACCATCGCCACCCAGGAGGCGTCGGCCAGGGACACCTTGCGCGTGAGGTTGTTGTCCACGCCCCAGGCCAGGCACGCGCCCAGCACGGCCAGCGCCGGCCACAGCGCACCGAACTGCGCCTGGCCGGGCCAGCTCAGCACCACGGCCCCGGCCACGATGGCCAGCATGCCCAGCGCGATGCGCCGGTCGAAGTTCTCCTTGAAGGCGAACCAGGCCAGCAGCGCGGTGAACACGCCCTCGGCATTGAGCAGCAGCGACGCGCCGGACGCCGGCATGCCCGACAGCCCGAACATCAGCAGCACGGGCCCGAGCACGCCGCCCGCCAGCACCGCGCCTGCGAGCCAGGGCCATTCGCCGGGTTCCAGGCGCGCCGAGGGAGCGCGCCGCACCAGCCGCAGCAGCAGCAGCCCGAGACCCGAACCCAGGTAGAGCAGGCCGGCGAGCATCCACGGCCCGATGCCGGCCATCAGCGCCTTGGCCAGAGGCGTGCCGGCGCCGAACAGCGCTGCCGCCAGCAGGGCCGCGCCCACGCCAGCAGGAAGTCGTGCGGAAGAGGGCGTGGAAGTGTCGTCGGGCGCGGTCATGCCGGAAGTGTCGCCCCGGCTCAGCGAACCGTCACGTCGGCCACGAGCCGGGCCTTGAGCGCGCGCTCGCGGATCGCGGCCTCAGGCTCGGATGCCCATTCATACGTGCTCTTCCATGACCATACCGTGCCGTCGATGCGGACGAAGCGCACATCGCCCGCCTTGCCCTCCACGGAAGTGGCCTGGCGCTTGCCATCGAATTCGAACTCGATCGTGTGCACACCGGGCCTGAACTTCAGTCGCACCATGGTGTCCGGCAAGGTCTCGATACCGGGGCGGTTGTCGGCGTGCACCTTGACGAAGTTGCGGCCATCGCCCCAGTTGCGGCGCACCACGTAGACCGTCAGGGCGGTGGCGTCGGGGGTGAACCGTTTGGCCTGCGCGTCGGCATTCAGGCTCGGCACGGGTCCGCTCGTGCACGCGATCACACGGCCCTTGTTGGTCTTGTAGCAGTGCGGCACTTCGGCCGCGGGGTCGGGAGGCGGCGGCGTGGCGCAGCCGGCGAGCAGGGCGCCGGACGCGATGAGCAGGGCCAGAGGAAAGCGGTGATGGTTCATGGCGTGTCTCCGGGATGAAGATTGGGATGTTCAAGGCGCGGTGGCGGGCCACAGCAGCCCGGCGTCGATCTGCAGCCGGTACTGGGCGCGCAGCGCCTCCGCACGCGCTGCCTGGGCTGATGAAGTGGCTTCCAGCGCCTGCCGGCGCACGAGCAGCAGGGCCTGCACGTCGGCCTCGCCGGCGGCATAGGCCTTCTGGGTCAGCCGGGAGGTTTCGCGCAGGGTGGCGGCCGACTGTTCCGCGAGGCGCCAGCGTTCGAGGCTGCCCAGCGCTTCCTGAACCTGGCCCGACACGGCGAGCTCGAGTTCGCGGCGCTGCCGCTCCAGCGCAGCGCGGGCCACTTCGACCTGCTTGAGCGCTTCGAGCGACGCCTGTTCGCGGTAGGTGCCGCCCAGCGGGATGCTGAGGCTGATGCCGACCACTCGCTCGGTGCGTGAGGCTTCCGACGAGGTGAAGACGCCGACTGTCGGGTCCGGGGTGCGGTCTGCGCGTGCCCGGTCGGCGGCGAGTTCGGCCTTGCGCACGCCCTGGGTGGCCGCTGTCAGCAAGGGATGCGCTTCGAGCACGCGGTCGCGCCACTGGGCTTCGCCCCAGGTCAGCGGCGTCGGTTCCGGCAGCGCTCGCGGCTCGGCAGCCAGCGACGGATACCGGATCGTCAGCGCTGCAAGGGCCTTCGCCTCCGCAGTGGCCGACACCACGGCCTGTTGGCGAGCCTGCGCCACATCGCCCTGGGCGACGTTCAGTTCCAGGCGCGACGCATCGCCCGCCTTCTGGCGCAGGCTCACGGTGCGCAGGTTCTCGTCGGCCGCCCGCACCTGGTCGTCCATCACCTCGCGCGCCTGGCGCGCCGCGAGCCAGTCGATCCAGGCATCCAGCAGGCTGCGGGCGGCCTCCGAGCGGGCCGCGGCAAGCTGGGCCCGGGCCACGTCGAGGGTGGACTGGCCGAGACGGCGGTCGAGGCCGGCCTTGCCCGCGATGCGGATCGGCCGTTCGATCTGCACCGACCATTCGTTGGAGTTGCCCGCGCCATCGATGCGGCGGCGTTGCGCCGTCCCGCCCACGGTCCATTCATGCGAACCGGCCTCCAGCATCGCGGCGCTGTGGCCGGATGCCTCCAGGCTGCGCAGGGCCTGCACCACGGCCGGGTCCTGGTCGATCGCGATGCGGGCCTGCTCGGCCGTTGGCAGTTCGGCGGGTGCCGTCGAGGCGGCTGCCCAGGCACGGGTGGCAGCAGAGCCGAGGCTGAGCACCGTCGCCAGAGCGACAGCAGCGAATCGGTAGGGGATCATTTGATTTCTCCGGACTGGGTCAGCGCGGTGACCCAGAAGCGCAGCCCCGTACCGGCAAAGCCGGTGCGCAGCGCGGAAAGCAGGGGGTCGAGTTCCTCGGACTTGAGGAGGACCTGGACCTGCACCGAACGGCTGCGCCCCATCACCTGTTCGGTGCTGCTGAGGCGGCCGTGCGCGGTGCCGTGGCTGAAGGTCGGTGTGCTGGTGAAGACCTCGTTGCCGGCGATCTCCAGCAGCGCGTCCAGCAGCTTCTCTTCGATCTCGGGCGGGCTCACGAGGGTGAGGCACAGGCTAGGCATGGAAGACCTCCGAGGCCGTGCCGGAGGTATGAGCCCGGTGGCCAAAGCGCAGATAGAGGATGGGCAGCAGGATCAGCGTCAGCGCGGTCGCGGTGATGAGGCCGCCGATGACGACGATGGCCAGCGGGCGCTGGATCTCCGAGCCGGGCCCCGTGGCGAACAGCAGCGGGATCAGGCCGAAAGCGGTGATCGAGGCGGTCATCAGCACCGGCCTCAATCGCCGTTTCGCACCCTGGATCACCGCCTCGCGCATCGGCAGACCCTCATCGTGCAGCTGGTTGAAGTAGCTCACCAGCACCACGCCGTTGAGCACCGCGATGCCCAGCAGCGCGATGAAGCCCACCGAGGCCGGCACCGAGAGGTATTCACCCGTCAGCCACAGCGCGACGATGCCGCCGACCAGCGCGAACGGGATGTTGCTGAGCACCAGCAGCGCCTGGCGCACCGAGCCGAAGGTGGTGAAGAGGATGACGAAGATGAAGGCCAGCGACAGCGGCACCACCAGCGTCAGGCGGGCCGCCGCGCGCTGCTGGTTCTCGAACTGGCCGCCCCAGGCGATGCGGTAGCCCTCGGGCAGCTTCACCTGCTCGGCCACCTTGGCCTTGGCCTCGTCGACGAAGCCGACCAGGTCCCGCCCGGTGACGTTGGAGATCACCACGCTGTAGCGACTGCCCATCTCGCGGTCGATCTTCACCGGCCCGCTGGCGCGCTCCAGCCGCGCCAGCGTCTGCAGCGGCACGCTCTGGCCGTCGGGCGCGGTGATGCGCAGCGCGGCGAACTCGGCCGGCGACAGCCGCACCGCGTCGGGCCCGCGCACGAGGATGGGCACGCGCTTGTTGCCGTCGATCACCATGCCGGCGCGCTCGCCCTCGATCTGCACGCGCAGCGCGTCCTGCACGTCCTGCACCGACAGGCCGTGGCGGCCCGCGGCCAGGCGGTCGACGATCACGCGCAGGTACTGCACGCCGTCGTTCTCCACCGTATAGACGTCCTGGTTGCCGGGCACCTGCTTGATGAGCTTCTCGATCTGCGCGGCCAGCTCGTTGAGCGTGGCCAGGTCGGGCCCGAACACCTTGATCGCGATGTCGCCGCGCACGCCGATGATCATCTCGGAGACGCGCATGTCGATCGGCTGAGTGAAGCTGTAGGCCACGCCCGGCAGTTCGTCGAGCACCTGGCGGATTCGCTCCTGCAGCGCGTCCTTGTCCTTCACCTGCCAGTCCTCGCGGGGCTTGAGCACGAGGAAGGTGTCGGTCTGGTTCAGGCCCATCGGATCGAGGCCGATCTCGTCGGCGCCGGCGCGCGCGACGATGCCGGTGATCTCGGGGATGTTCTTCATCAGCGCTTGGTGGATGCGCAGGTCCAGTTCGGCGGTCTGCTCCAGGCTCACCGAGGGCAGCTTCTCGATGCCGACGATGATGTCGCCCTCGTCCATGGTGGGCATGAAGGTCTTGCCGACGCGTGTGTAGATGCCCGCAGCCACCGCCAGCAGCGCCACGGCGACGACATAGACGACGGCCTGGCGCCTGATAGCGAAGGCCAGCGCCGGTTCGTACAGACGCGTCAGCAGGCGTGGCAGCCAGGGGTCGTCGTGTGCCACCCGCTTGATCAGGTAGGACGCGAGCACCGGGATCACCGTCAGCGACAGCAGCAGCGAGCCCGCCAGCGCGAACACGATCGTCAGCGCCACCGGCACGAAGAACTTGCCTTCCAGCCCCTGCAGGGTGAGCAGCGGCAGGAACACCACCACGATGATCAGGATGCCGGCGGCCACCGGCGCGGCCACCTCGCGCACGGCACGGAACACCACGTGCAGGCGCGGCAGGCGCTCGGCGCTCTTGTCGTGGCCCAGGTGCTGCACCACGTTCTCGACCACCACGACGGCCGCATCCACCAGCATGCCCAGCGCGATCGCCAGGCCGCCCAGGCTCATCAGGTTGGCCGACATGCCCGTCACGCGCATCAGGATGAAGGTGGCCAGCGCCGCCAGCGGCAGCACCATCGCCACCGTCACCGCGGCGCGCACGTTGCCGAGGAAGGCGCCGAGCAGCACCAGCACCAGCACGGTGGCCTCCAGCAGCGCCTTGGACACCGTGCCCACGGCCTTCTCGACCAGGCTGGCACGGTTGTAGAACACCTTCAGCTCGATGCCCTTGGGCAGCGTGGGCTTCAGCTCGTCGAGCTTGGCCTGCACGCCTTCCACCACCTTCTGTGCGTTGGCACCAGCCAGGCCCAGCACCAGGCCCTGCACGGCTTCGCCTTGGCCGTCCTTGGTGACCACGCCGTAGCGCGTGACGCTGCCGTCGCGCACGGTGGCGATCTCGCCCAGGCGCACGGTCTCGGCCTTGTCCGCCTTGACCACGATCGCGCGCAGGTCGTCGGCGTCGCGGATGCTGCCTTCGCTGCGCACCAGCAGCACCTCGTCGCCTTCACCCAGGCGGCCAGCACCGTCGTTGCGGTTGTTGGCTTCGATCGCCGCCTTCAGCTGCGCAGTAGAGACACCCACCGCGGCCAGCTTGACCGGGTCGGGCACCACCTCGAAGCTGCGCACCTTGCCGCCCAGCGCGTTGACGTCGGCCACGCCGACCACCGAGCGCAGCACCGGACGGATCACCCAGTCGAGCAGGTTGCGGCGCTCCTCCAGCGAGTAGCCCTCACCATCGACGGTGAACATGAACATCTCGCCCAGCGGCGTGGTGATCGGTGCCATGCCGCCGCTGATGCCCGCCGGCAGGTCCTCGGCGATGCCCGACAGGCGCTCGGAGACCTGCTGGCGTGCCCAGTAGATGTCGGTGCCGTCCTCGAAGTCGATCGTCACGTCGACGATGCCGTACTTGGACACCGAGCGCAGCATGCGCTGCTTCGGGATGCCGAGCATCTCCACCTCGATGGGCAGGGCGATGCGGCTCTCGATCTCCTCGGGGGTCATGCCCGGGGCCTTCATGATGACCTTGACCTGCGTGCTCGAGACGTCTGGGAAGGCGTCGATCGGCAGGTTCTTGAACGCCAGCCAGCCGGCGCCGACCAGCAGCAGCGCTGCCAGCAGCACGAACAGGCGCTGGGCGAGCGCGAATTGGACGAGTCGGGCCAGCATCTCAGTTGCTCCCGCCCTTGCCGAGCCAGGCCGCCTTGAGCGCGATGACCGATCTCACCGCGATCTCCTGGCCGGACTTCAGCCCACCGGCCACCAGCAGCGACTGGCCGGCGCCGGCCTGCACCGTCACGGGCGTGGCGACGAAGCCCTGCGGCGTGCGCACGAAGACGTAGGCCTTGTCGTCCTGGCGGGCCACCGCCGGTACCGGAACGGCCCAGCCTTCGGCGGCGGCGAACGGGACGCGCACCTGCAGCGCCTCGCCGATGCGCAGTGCGGCGGCGCCCTGCGTCACTTCGGCGCGGAGAGTCACGGTCTGGCTGTCGGACACGATGGGGCCGAACCCGATCGCACGCGCCGAAACCTCGCGCTCGACACCGGTCAGCGCGCCGCCCTTCAGCGCCACCTGCGCCTGGCGATCGACCGGCACCTGCACGTCGAGCCAGAGCTTGCGCGGGTCGGCCACGCGCAGCAGCGCCTCGGCGGACTGCACACGCTGGCCGGGCTTGACCTCGACCTTGGTGACGACGCCGGCGCTGCGCGCGCGCAGCAGCAGCGCGTCCTGCATCGGGCCGCCGTCGGCGACGCTGCGGATCAACGCGGCGTCGGCACCCGCCAGGCGCAGCGCCGACTCGGCATGGCTCTGTCGGGCCCGGTCTTCCGCGGCTGTCGCTTCCGCTTCCTGAACCCGCCGCTCCGGCACGATGCCGTCGGCCAGCAGTCCGCGTTCACGGGCCAGGGCCTTCTGCGACAGGCGGGCCTTGGACGCCGCTTCTGCCAGCCGGAGCTGGAGTTCACCCAGTTCGGGGCTGACCAGGCGCACCAGCGGCTGGCCCGGCCTGACGGATTCGTTCTCGGTGACGAGCAACCGATCGATGCTGCCGGCCAGCGTGGCGCTCAGCACCGATTCCTGGGACGGCGGCAGCACCACGCGCGCCGGGTAGGCGAGGCCGGTGATCGGCGATGGCTTGTCCAGGCGCTGCAACTGGATGCCGAGGGCCTGCATCTGGGCGGGCGAGACCTTGAACTCGTCGGCGGCGCGCAGGGGCAGGGCCGCGCACAGGGCGGCAAGGGCGATGGCGGCGCGCGCGCGCGTCGTCCGCGAAGGGCGATGAGGCATGGGAACTCCACGAGAGGCCGGCGCGCGTCACGACGCGCACCGCTGAAAGCGAGGCGAGGGCGGGCTTTCAGGCGCGCACGGGCGGTGCGCGGCCGTCGGGAGGTCTGCTCAGGGGGACGGGTCTGGGAGGATGGTCCAGCGCAAAGGCCAGCGGCCACACCGGTCGGGCCGCAGGCGCCAGGTCGGCCAGCCAGACGGCCAACATCCAGGAACCGATGGCGGACGCTGCATCGGGGCCGGTGTCCGCGGCCTGGCCCGAGGTGGAGGCCTCGCTGCGCGGGACGCCTGTCGCGTGGTGTCCTGCGGGCGCTTCCTCGTCATCGTCGAGGTCGTGTCCGGCGACGTGCTCCGCGTGCAGCTGGCCCGGCACTCCGCTGGCGGCATCGGGACCGTTGTCGTGGTGATGCCGGTGCAGCGGTGAGCTCACCTGGTCGAACACCAGCAGCATGACCAGCAGACAGTGCAGCCACCACGCCGCGGTGCGGCGTGACGGTCTGGCGACTGCTGGCTTGGCGTTCATCGGGCCGGGTGCGAATCAGAGGTACTTCGTGATGTCCTTGAACTCGCGCATTCGCGCGCGAACCTTGGCAGGTTGGCCCTGCATGGCGTCGTCCAGGCAATGATCCAGGTGCTCGTGCACCAGCACGCGCTTGGCCGCCTGGATGGCCCGCTCGACCGCCTGCAGTTGCTGCGCGATGTCCGCGCACGGACGTTCGGCTTCCATCATGCCAATGACGTTGTGCAGATGGCCATTCGCACGCCGAAGACGTTTGACGACCGTGTTGTAGCTCGGGTGAGCGTGCACGTGTTCCATACCCGTATCCTACCCCGGGGGATAGGAATCAGGGGCGAGTTCCTGACGCCCGCCCGATCCATCACTTCAGTGTGAAGCGTGCCGTTGCCGGTTTGCCGTTGATCGTCACCACGGCCACCGCCTTGGTGCCGGGACCGACCTTGAAGCTGCCGGTCGCCTCGAGCTTGTCGCCGGCCGGCTTGAGATCGACCTCCTGCTTCTCGGTGCCTGTCAGCAGCGTGACCTTGGCGCTGGCCTTGGACACGTCGGCCGGCTTGCCATGGTCGCGGAGGTAGAGCTGGATCGCGCCAGCCTTGGCTACCAGCTCGTAGTCCATGTCCTTGACCTCCACGACCACGCCGCCATGCGCGGGCTTGTGCTCGTGGGCGTGATCGTGGTTGCCAGCGGCGTTGGCCATGCCCGCCATGGCGACGGTGACGGCGGCGACGAGGGAATGCAGCTTCATGGGAATCCTTTCGTTGGGTTGGGGGAATGTCACGGGAACTACAGGGCCTCGGCGTCCTTGTCGTCCATCAGGCGCTCGGCATCCTTGCGGCCGAAGAGCCAGAACATCGCGGGCGTGAGGAAGGTGT
>DAORHX010000113.1:0-9647 GCA_035438245.1 Rubrivivax sp. | reverse complement strand
GGCCAGTGGCGTGAGCAGCGAGCGCGCCAGCGCGCTCTGCTGGTCGATCGCCAGCCGGTAGCCCAGCCCGAACTCGGCGTTGTCCTCGAACAGCGAGTTGGCCCAGGCCACGCCGCGGCCGTCGGCGTTGGCGCGCCAGGCATGCGCCGGGGTGTTGGCGGCGTAGATGGCCGAGCAGCCGGTGGCGTTGGCCACCTGCATGTGGTCGCCGAACAGCTGCGAGATCAGCTTCAGGTACGGCGTCTCGCCGCAGCCGGCGCAGGCGCCGCTGAACTCGAACAGCGGCTCGAGGAACTGCACGCCGCGCACGTTGGCCATGTTGACGTGCGCGCGCTCGACCTTGGGCAAGGTCTCGAAGAACGCCAGGTGGGCGCGCTCGCGCTCGAGGATCGGCAGCTTCTCGCCCAGGTTGATGGCGCGGTGCTTGGGGTCGGTGGGGCTGATCGCCGGGCAGGCCTCGACGCACACGCCGCAGCCGGTGCAGTCCTCGACATAGAACTGCAGCGTGAAGCGCGCGTCGGGGTAGCCGCGCGCGTTGGCCGGCGCCGACGGGAACGCCGCCGGCGCGCCGGCCAGCGCCTTGGCGTCGTAGGACGCCGAGCGGATCACCGCGTGCGGACAGACGATGCTGCACTGCCCGCACTGGAAGCACAGCTCCGCGTCCCAGATCGGCACTTCGAGCGCGATGTTGCGCTTCTCGTAGCGCGTGGTGCCGGCCAGGAAAGTGCCGTCCACCGGCATGTGGCTGACCGGAATGGCATTGCCGCGCCCGGCCATGATCTCGCCGGTGATGCGGCGCACGAACAACGGCGCATCGGCCGGCACGATCGGCGGGATCGGGTTGCGCGCGCTCACGCGCTCGGGCACGCGCACCTGGTGCAAGCCGGCCAGCGCCGCGTCGACGGCGGCGAAGTTCAACTGCACCAGGCTGCCGCCCTTGCCGCCGTAGGTCTTCTCGATCGCGTGCTTGATCTGCGCGATCGCCTCGTCGGGCGGCAGCACCTGCGCCAGGTGGAAGAAGCAGGTCTGCAGGATGGTGTTGGTGCGCATGCCCAGGCCGGCGCGCATCGCCACGTCGGAGGCGTCGATGACCCAGAACTTCAGCTTGCGCTCGATCAGCGTGCGCTGCACCTCGCGCGGCAGGTGGTCCCAGACTTCGTCGGGACCATAGGGGCTGTTGAGCAGGAAAGTGCCGCCGGGCCGCGCCTTGCCGAGCACGTCGATGCGGCGCAGGAAGTCGAACTTGTGGCAGGCGACGAAGTGCGCGTCGCGGATCAGGTAGGGCGCGGCGATCGGCTGGTTGCCGAAGCGCAGGTGCGAGGTGGTCTCGGCGCCGGACTTGTGCGAGTCGTAGTCGAAGTAGGCCTGCGCGTAGCGCCCGGGTATGTCGCTGAGGATCTTCACGCTGTTCTTGTTGGCGCCCACCGTGCCGTCGGCGCCCAGGCCGTAGAACAGGCAGCGCACCGTGCTCGCGGGTTCGATGTCGAGGCCGGCGTCGTAGGCCAGGCTGGTGTGGCCGACGTCGTCGACGATGCCCACGGTGAAGCCGTCGCGCGGCGCGTAGCGCGCGGCCTCGTCGAACACCCCCTTGGCCATGCCGGGGTGGAAGTCCTTGGACGACAGGCCGTAGCGCCCGCCGATGACGCGCGGCATGCTCGCGCGCTTGCCGCTGGCCACGGCCTGCGCCAGCACGCCGATGACGTCGGCGTGCAGCGGCTCCATCGGCGCGCCCGGCTCCTTGGTGCGGTCGAGCACGGCGACCGCGCGCACGCTGGCCGGCAGCGCCGCCAGGAAGGCATCGACCGGGAACGGGCGGTACAGCAGGATCTGCAGCGCACCGACCTTCTGCTTGGCGTCCTGCGCGTTCAGCCAGACCGCCGTCTCGCGCACCACCTCGGCGCCCGAGCCCATGGCGACCACCACGCGCTGCGCATCGGGCGGGCCGTCGTAGCGCACCACCGAGTAGCGGCGCCCGGTCAGCTCGGCGAAGCGGTCCATCGCCTGCTGCACCACCCCCGGCATGCGCGCATAGAACGGGTTGCCGGCCTCGCGTGCCTGGAAGTAGGTGTCGGGGTTGTGCCAGGTGCCGCGGATCACCGGGTGCTCGGGGCTGAGCGCGCGCAGCCGGTGCTCGCGCACCAGAGCCTCGTCGATCATCGCGCGGATCTGCTCGTCGGGGACCAGCGCGACGCCGTTGTACTCGTGCGAGGTGCGAAAGCCGTCGGTGTAGTGGATGACCGGCACGCGCCCGGCGAGCGTCGCCGCCTGCGCGATCAGCGCCAGGTCGTGGCCTTCCTGCACCGACGATGCGCCGAGGATCGCGAAGCCGGTGCCGCGCGCGGCCATGATGTCCTGGTGGTCGCCGAAGATCGACGACGAGGCCGACGCGAGCGCGCGCGCCGCGACGTGGAACACGGTGGAGGTGAGCTCGCCGGCGATCTTGTACATGTTGGGCAGCATCAGCAGCAGCCCCTGCGAGGCGGTGAAGGTCGTCGTCAGCGCGCCCGACTGCAATGCGCCGTGCACGCAGCCGGCGGCGCCGCCCTCGGCCTGCATCTCCTGCACCACCGGCACCTGGCCCCACAGGTTGCGCAGCCCCTGCGCCGACCAGGTGTCGGCCAGCTCGGCCATCACCGACGACGGCGTGATCGGGTAGATCGCGCAGACTTCGTTGACGCGGTAGGCGATCCAGGTGACGGCGGTGTTGCCGTCCATCGTCTCGAGGGGCTGCGAGGCAGGCGTCGTCATCGGGGCCTCCGTGTTCCGTCCGGTCGCTTGGAGATCGCGTTTCATGGCCGCACCTTGAAGCGCGACGGCGCCACCGGCTCGCCCAGGCTGCCGAGCGGCAGCGCCGCCGCGCCGGAGCCTTTCCCGCTGCCGGCGGTGGCCGGGTCGGGCAGCATCTCGATGGCGTGGCACGGGCACTGCTCGAAGCACACGGCGCAGCCGGTGCACAGCTCGAGCTCGACCGCATAGCCCTTGCCGCGGCCGAGCCGGTTGATCGCCTGTTCCGGGCACGCGGCGAAGCAGTTGTCGCATTCGAAGCAATTGCCGCAGGACAGGCAGCGCGCGGCCTCGTAGCGCGCCTGCGCCGGCGACAGCCCGGCCACCACTTCGCCGAAGCCGGCGCGCAACTCGGGGGGAAGCTCCTGCTGCCGGCTGCGCGGCGCTTCGAGGTAGCCGGGCAGGTGCAGGTCGTCGAAGTTCACGATGCGGTTCGACTTGCGGTGCGCGTAAGCCTGCCCGCGCAGCCAGGCATCGATGTGGCGCGCCGCTGCCTTGCCGTGGCCGACCGCGGTGGTCATCGTGCGCGCGCCGCCGATGCAGTCGCCGCCGGCGAACAGGCCCTCCTCGCCGGTCATCTGCTGCGGCCCGACCTGGACCACGCCCTGCGCGATGACGGCCGCAGGCGCCCCCGCCAGCAGCGACAGGTCGCTGTGCTGGCCCACCGCGAGCAGCACCGAGTCGGCGGCCAGCTGCTCGGTTTCGCCGGTGGGCGTGGGCTTGCCCTCGGCATCCAGCACCATCTTCTCGATCACCACGCCCTGGGCACCGAACTGCTGCACCGTGCTCACCCACTTGACCTTCACGCCCTCGGCGAAGGCTTCCTCGGCCTCGTCCGGGTGCGCACCCATGTGCGCGGCATCGCGCCGGTAGACCAGCAGCGCCTGCTCGGCGCCCAGCCGCTGCGCGGTGCGCGCCGCATCCATCGCCGTGTTGCCGCCGCCGACGACGACGACCACGCGGCCCAGCGCCGGGCGCTCGTTGCGGCGCACGCGGTCGAGCAGGTCCACGGCGTCGACGATGCGGCGCCCGTCGACGGCCGGGATGTCGAGGTGGTTGCTCAGCTGCGCGCCGACCGCGACGAAGGCAGCGTCGAAGCCGCCGTCGCGGCGCGCGCGCGCCACGTCGTCGACGCGCTCGCCGCAGCGCAGCGTCACGCCGGGCATGGCGGTGATGCGCGCGATCTCGCGCTGCAACTCGGCGCGCGGCAGCCGGTACTCGGGGATGCCGTAGGCCATCATGCCGCCGGGCCCGGGGTTCTCGTCGCGGATCTCCACCGCGTGGCCCAGGCGCGAAAGGTGCCATGCGCACGACAGCCCGGCCGGCCCGGCACCGACCACCAGCACGCGCTTGCCCGAAGGCGCGGCCACCGGCACCGTCCAGCCGCTGTCGCTGGCCAGGTCACCGAGGAAGCGCTCGACCGCGTGGATGGCGATCGGTGCATCGAGCGCGGCGCGGTTGCAGTTCGACTCGCAGGGGTGGTAGCAGGCGCGCCCGTGCGTGGCCGGCAGCGGGTTGTTCTGCACCAGCGTGCGCCAGGCCTGCTCGTGGCGCCCGGCCTGGGCCAGCGCCAGCCAGGCCTGGATGTCCTCGCCGGCGGGGCAGGCATGGTTGCATGGCGGCAGCAAGTCGACCCAGGCGGGTTTCTGCCAGCGCAGGCTGCCCACGCCCTTGCGCGTGGTCAGCGCCAGCACCTGGGTCATGTCGTCGGGTCGCATCGGCATGGCAGTCTCCCTGATGCAGTAAGCATTCTGTCCACGAGCCGCGCAGCGGGCCGCGCGCTTCGCCGCCCGGCCCGGTGCGTTCGATGCGCCCGTGCAGCCATGGCCGGCGCAGTGTCGATGAGCCCACCCCGACGCGGGTTGATCAGGATCAGTTCCGCTTTTGCCCGGCGTGGGCCCCGCGTTGGGCACCGGACCCGGTGCCTGCCCCCGTCACCGCCCGCGCAGCGAGGCGAAGGTCTGACGGATTTCGTCGACCAGGATCTGGGGCCTTTCCAAGGCCGCAAAGTGCCCGCCCCGGTCCAGCTCGCGGAAGTGGATGAGCCGCCTGAAGCGCTGCTCGGCCCAGCGCCGCGAGCTGCGGAAGATCTCCTTGGGGAACAGGCTGATGCCGGTGGGCACGTCGACCGGCTCGCGGTTCGGCTTGGCGAAGCTCTCCCAGTACAGCCGCGCCGACGACGCGGCGCTGTTCGGCAACCAGTACAGCATCACCTGGTCCAGCAGTTCGTCGCGGCTCAGCACGTTCTCGGGGTGGCCGTCGCAGTCCATCCAGGCCTGGTACTTCTCGACGATCCACGCCGCCTGCCCGGCCGGTGAATCGGCCAGGCCGTAGCCCAGCGTCTGCGGCCGAGTGCCCTGCTGGCGCGCATAGCCCGAGCCTTCGGCGCGGTACTTCTTCAAGCCGGCCAGCGCCGACTTCTCGGCGGCCGTCAAATCGGAAAAAGTCGCCGGGTCAGGGGCGACGATCGGCATCGTCAGGTGGATGCCCAGGCAATGCTCGCGGTCCTGCAGGGCGATGGCGGTGGTGACCATCGAGCCCCAGTCGCCACCCTGCGCCACGTAGCGCCCATGGCCCAGGCGCGGCATCAGCATGCTCCAGGCACGCGCGATGCGCTCGACGCCCCAGCCGGCCTCGGCGGGTTTGCCGGAGAAGCCGTAACCCGGCAGCGACGGGCACACCAGATGGAAGGCGTCCTCGGCGCGGCCGCCGTGCGCCGTGGGGTCGGTCAAGGGTTCGATCACCTTGTGGAACTCGGCGATCGACCCCGGCCAGCCATGGCTCATGAGCAGCGGCAGCGCATCGGCGTGCTGCGATCGAACATGGATGAAATGGATGTCCACGTCGTCGATGCGTGTCATGAACTGCGCGAAGCGGTTCAGCCGCGCCTCGCGGGCGCGCCAGTCATAGGCTTGCGCCCAATACGCGCACAGCTGCTGCGCGTAGGCCAGCGGCACGCCCTGCGACCAGTCGGAGACCGGCTCCGCGTCTGGCCAACGCGTGGCCTGCAGCCGCCGCTTCAGGTCGGCCAAGTGTTCGTCGCTGGCATCGATGCGGAACGGCGTGACGGTGTCTTCTTGGCTCATGGTCATGGGGCGCATTGTGCAAGCGCTGCACGCACCAGGAGCACGGACTGAATCAGCAGTTCTTGATGACAGCGTATGCGCTATCGTTTTCTCGATGCCGACAATCGTGCTCGACACCAACGTGCTGGTTGCGGCGCTGCTGCGCGGCGGCGGCAGTGCTCGCGCCGTGCTCCGGGCCTGTCTGCGCGGCCAGTATGAGCCGGTGATGGGGCCGGCGCTGTTCGCCGAGTCCGAGGATGTGCTGGGACGTGCCGAGCTGTTCTCGACCTGCGCCCTGTCGGCCAAGGAGCGTGACGACCTGTTCAACGGTCTGCTGGGCCGCTGCCGCTGGGTCGAGGTCTTCTACGCCTGGCGACCCAATCTGCCTGACGAGGCCGACAATCACCTGATCGAGCTGGGCGTTGCCGCGCAGGCGCACGCCATCGCGACGCGCAACCTGCGCGACGTCTCGCGCGTCGAGTTGAAGTTCCCGTCGCTCAGGGTGCTGACGCCCGAGCAATGCCTGGAGGCCTTTCCATGTCCACCCTGACGATCCGTTTGCCGGACGACAAGCACGAGCGCCTGAAGGCCCTGGCCAAGGCCAACTCGATCAGCATCAACAAGCTGATGGACGAGCTGGCCACCGTGGCGCTGGCCAACTACGATGCCCGCGTGCGCTTCGAGACGCGCGCCGCCAAGGGCAACGCCAGACGCGCGCTGGCCTTGCTCGACAAGCTGGATCGGACGAACTGACTGAGCCTGCGCCCCATAGAACAAGCGCAAAGTCTCTTCTTGTCGCAGCGGCGCGGGAACCCGGATAGCATTGGGGCGCCGCTCCGGCCTCGGCGCCAGACAGGCGCGGCGTCTGGACAGGAGAACGCCATGGCCTTGTTCGTGATCGAACGTCAATTCGCCGAACAACTCGAAGTGACGCCCGAGGCCGCCCGCCTGGTGGGCCAGGTCAACGACGAGGTCGGCGTGCACTGGCTGTTCTCGTTTCTGTCGGCCGACAAGAAGAAGACCTATTGCCTGTATGAGGCGCCCAACGCCGAGGCCATTCGCGAGGCGGCGCGGCGCGCCCACCTTCCGGCCGACGTGATCGTCGAGGTCAGCGAGATCCGGCCCGAAGCCTTCGCCTGATCGAGCCGCGCGGTCCCATGGACCGGCCCGCCGATCGCCTGTTCGTCGGCCGCCGCGCCGAACTGCAGACGCTGCAGCAGGCGCTGCAGCGCGCCGTGGCCGGCCAGCCCGGCATCGTCTTGCTGGCCGGCGAGCCGGGCATCGGCAAGACGCGCACGGCGCAGCAGATGATCGCCTTCGCCGCGCAGCAAGAGGTGCTGGCGCTGTGGGGCCGCTGCCCCGAGGAGCCCGGCGCCCCGCCCTACTGACCCTGGGTGCAGCTGATGCGCCGCTGGGCCGCACTGCAGGACGATGCCGAGCTGGCGCGCGTCTTCGCAACGGCCGCGCCGCTGGCCGCGCTGGACCCCCGCTTCGCCCCATACCTGCCACCGGCGGCGCGCGAATCGGCGGCCGCCGACCCGGCGCAGGCCCGCTTCCTGCTCTTCGATGCGGTGGCGGGCTTCTGGCAGCGCGCGGCCGAGCGCCAGCCGCTGCTGCTGGTGCTGGACGACCTGCACCGCGCCGACGCGCCTTCGCTGCGCTTGCTGGAATTCGTCATGGCCGAAGCCGGCAACAGCCGCCTGTTGCTGCTGGGCACCTACCGCGACGCCGAGCTGACGCGCCAGCATCCGCTGAGCGAAAGCCTGCTGCAGCTGCATCGCCACGCACAGGTGCAGCGGCTGCTGCTCGGCGGCTTCTCCGCTGCCGAGACGGCCGAATTCATCGCCGCCGCCGGTCTGGCCGCGCCCGGCGCGAGCGTGCTGATGCACGAGCAGACCGAAGGCCATCCGCTGTTCCTGGCCGAGATGGTGCGCGAGCTGCTGGCCGCGCGTGCCGCCGGCAGCGAAGCCCGCAACCCGATGCGGCGCCTGCCCAAGGGCGTGCGCGAGGCCATCGGCACGCGGCTGGACAAGCTCACGCCACCCTGCCTGGAGCTGCTGCAGCGCGCCGCGGTGATCGGCCGGCAGTTCCCCGTGGCCCTGCTCGGCACACTGGCTGACTCGGCCGGCGCCGCGGACGAGGCAGGCTGCCTGGAACTGCTGCACGAGGCGCGCGCCGCCAGCCTGGCCGATGAAAGCGGCGATGCCGGCAGCTGGCTGTTCGCGCACGTGCTGGTGCGCGATGCGCTTTACGACGAACTGCCGGCCGTGCAACGCCAGGCGCTGCACCGGCGCGTGGCCGAGGCCCTGGAGCAGCAGCACGCCGGCGAAGCGACGCCGGTGCTGTCGGCGCTGGCCCACCATTGGCACGTGGCCGGCGACCCGGCCAAGGCCGTGGAGTACGCGACACGCGCCGCGCAGCGCGCCACCGCCATGCTGGCGCACGAAGAAGCGGTGCGGCACTACCGCAGCGCCATCGAGGCGCTGCCCGCGGCGGCCGACCACGATGCGCAGCGCTGCCGCCTGCTGTTGGCGCTGGGCCAAGCGCAGAACAGCGCGGCCGATGCCACGGGGGCACTGCCCGCCTTCACGCGCGCGGCAGGGCTTGCGCGGCGGCTGGGCGATGCCGGCTTGTTCGCCAGTGCCGCCATCGGCTTCGGCAACGCCATCTGGCGCCAGGGCAGCGAAGGCTCGCAAGCCGTGGCGCTGCTGCAGGAGGCGTTGTCGCTGACGGCACCGGCCGACAGCCGCGAGCGTGTCGCTCTGCTGAGCGCATTGTGCCGTGCGCTGCTGTTCTCCAGCCAGCCGCTGCAGGCACAGCAGGTCTCGCGCGAGGCCGTCGCCCGCGCCCGCCGCCTCGGCGACCCGGAGGCGCTTTTCGAAGCGCTCAGCGCCATCGTCTCCGGCCGCTGGTACCCCGAAGGCCTGGCGCTGCGCACCGAGGCGGCACGCGAAGGCCTCGAACTGGTGCGACGCACACCGCACCTGGCATGGTCGCATTCGACCTTCATGGGCTGGCATACCGGCGACATGATGGAATCCGGCGACAGCGTGGCCGCGCTGGCCGCGGCGCGCATGCACCACGAACACAGCCTGAAGGTCGGCGAGCCCTTCAACGAAGCCACCGCGCTGGCCGCGATGGCCATGATCGCCACGCACCAGGGCCGCTTCGCCGACGGCGAGCAGTTCGCGATGCAGGCGCTGCGCTGCGGCCAGCGCTTCGACCGCGCCAACGCCGCTGGCATCTTCGGCGTACAGATGTTCACGCTGCGCCGCCACCAGGGGCGCTTGGGCGAGTTGGCGCCGCTGCTCAGGCAGTTCCTCGAGCAGGGCTCGCTGGCCAGCACCTGGCAGCCGGGGCTGGCGATCCTGCACTGCGAGCTGGGCGCGCGCGACGCGGCGCGGCAGGTCTTCGATGCGCTGGCCGCCAACGGCTTTGCCGGCATCGCCAACGACGCGATCCGCAGTGCCAGCCTGGCCTATCTGGCCGAGGTCTGCGCCTGGCTCGGCGATACGGTGCACGCGCCGCGGCTGGCCGAGCTGCTGCAGCCCTATGCCGGGCGCTGCATCGTCTTCGGCGCGCACACCGCCTCGCTGGGCGCGGCCGACCGGCTGCTCGGCCTGCTGGCGGGCGCGCTGCAGCAGTGGGACGAAGCGCAGCGCCACTTCGAAGCCGCGCTGGACTTCGACGTGCGCAGCGGTGGCCGCCCGTGGCTGCCGCGCACGCGCTGCGACTTCGCACGCATGCTGCTGCAGCGCGGCGCGGCGGGCGACCATGAGCGCGCACAGTCGCTGCTCG
>DAORHX010000112.1:0-9696 GCA_035438245.1 Rubrivivax sp. | reverse complement strand
CGTCGGGCACCGTGGTGTCGGCCAGCGTGCGCTGCGCGCGCTCGACCAGCTCGGCGCCGAGCTTCAGGTCGCCGGCGCGCAGCGCCGCCAGCGCCAGCGTCTCGAAATGCGCGTTCATCGCACCGCGGCCGTCCTTGTCGGCGGGCAGGGCGAGCAGCCGGCGCACGTCGGGCATGGCCTCGGCCGGCCGGTCGAGGTTGGTCAGGCAGATGACGCGGTTGATGGTCAGCACGCTGAACAGCCGCGCGTTGTCCAGCCGCGCGCAGCGCTCCAGCCCTTCCTCGACATAGCTCAGCGCCTGGTGGTAGTCGCCGAGCTGGATCAGCTCGTGCGCCAGGTTGCAGTACAGCACCACGTCGAAGCCCTGGCTCTTGCCGCTGCCGGCCTCGTGCAGCGCCTGGTACATGTAGGCGAAGGCCTGCTGCGATTCTCCTAGCTCGGAATAGCAGCCGGCGATCGTCGCCAGCAGCATGCCGCGCCCGTCGTGCTCGAGGATGCGCAGGCCTTCGTCGCGCAGCGGCAGCACACGTTCGAGCGAGCTGCGGAACTGGCCCTCGCGCCAGCCGCAGCGCGCGACGCCGACTTCGGCCATCAGCTGGCCGGCGCGGTCGTCCAGCGCCGCGAAGCAGCGCTGCGCCTCGACCAGCTCGGGCATCGCCTCCTGCGGCGTGGCGTACCAGATCAGGTGGAAACCGCGCGCCAGTCGCGCCCAGCCTTGGGCGGCGAGGTCGCCGCGCCGCAGCCCGCGCTCGAAGGCCTGGCTTGCGGTGGCAATGCAGCGCTGCGAATCGCTGTACAGCAGCCGCCACGACTTGCGCGCCAGCAGCAGCGGCGCCGAGGGGGAAGCACGTGGTTTGTCCGCCATGCGGGCATTGTCGGTCAGCCGCAGCCACGCAGACATCACACCTTCGGGGGACGGCGCCGGCCGCTAAGATGGCCGGCAGGCCACGCGAACGAGGGGTGCACGATGCCTTTGACGATGCAGGAAGACCCGCACCAAGGCGGTGCCACCCCGATGACCGATGCCGAATGGCAGGCCCGCGTGCAGCTCGCCGCCTGCTACCGCATCTTCGACCAGCTCGGCTGGACCGAGATGATCTTCAACCACATCACGCTGCGCGTGCCGGGGCCGCAGCGTGTGTTCCTGATCAACCCGTTCGGCCTGCGCTACGACGAAGTGAGCGCATCGAACCTGGTGGCGGTGGACATCGACGGCCGCCCGGTGCGGCCCACCGGGCATGCGGTCAACCGCGCCGGCTTCGTGACGCACAGCGCGATCCACGGCCACCTCGAACACGCACATTGCGTGATGCACACCCACACCACCACCGGCATGGCCGTGGCCTGCCTCGAACAAGGGCTGTCGCACGACTCGTTCTACGGCGCGCAGTTGCACGGGCGCGTCGCCTACCACGAGTTCGAGGGCATCACCGTCAACCCCGACGAGCGCAGCCGCATGCTGGCCAGCATCGGCGACAAGCCTTGCGTGATCCTGCGCAACCACGGCCTGCTCAGCTGGGGTCGCGACATCGCCGAGGCCTTCCTGTGGCTGTGGACGCTGCAGCGCGCCTGCGACGTGCAGATCGCCGCCAGCAGCGCCGGCGCGATGCGCGGCATCAGCGCGCCGGCGCGCGCGCAATGCGTGCGCGAGGCCGGGCCGCTGGAGCCGTCGGTTTGCGCGGCCGTGTACGCGGCGCTGGTCCGCCGGCTCGACCGTGCCGGTGCGCGCTACGCGGACTGACGCTCACGGCGGGCCGCCGTATTCGGGCCGGATCGTGCTGGCGTCGCGGTAGCGGGGCTGGATCTGGCTGTCCGGCGTCGGCGGCGGCAGCCGGCGCACATAGCCCCACGGGCTGCCGGTGGAGCCCCAGATGTCCAGGTCGCTTGCAGGCTGCTGTGGCTGCGGCGCCATCGGCCGCGGGCGCATGCGGCGCTCGTCCCACCACGGCGCGACGCAGGGGCCATACAGCGGGCAGGCGCTCGCATACGGCGGCAGCGGATACGGGAACGCATAGCCGGGAAAGATGCCTGGCCAGCCCGGACCGACATAGGCTGCCGCACCGACGGCGACGCTCGTGCCGGCGGCAGCGCAGGCTGCTGCGCACGCCAGCAGCAGCATCGAAAGCGGGCGCGCGGCACGGGCGGCGAAGCGTCGGGCAGCGTGTGTCATGGCCGCCAGCTTACGCCAGCGACGCACGAAGTGCGGCAACCGGCGGCTCTGCCACGGTCGCCCGACACGGCTGCGGACGCGGTGCCAACTTGTACCTACACGCTCCGGCGGCGGCCGAATAACCTCGCGTCCCATGCAACGACCCCTGAATGCCGACTTCGGCATCGTCATCAACGACGACCAGCACTGCAGCGTCTGGCCGGCGAACCAGCAGCCTCCGCAAGGCTGGCGCTTCACCGGCGCGCGGGGCACCCAGGCCGCGATGCAGGCCTGGGTGGATCAGCAGTTCGTGCCGACCGCGCCGGCGGTGCCGGTCGAGCTGGACGGGCGCTATCACGGCGCAGAATGGGCCGCCGCCGAATTCGACGATTGAGCCGCGGGCTGGCGACCCTGCAGCGTCGCCGGTTCGCACCAGAGCGCCGTGACGGCAACGACGGGCCACGCACCAGGGAACCGCGATGTTCGACGACCCGACCCGAAGCCACCGGCTTCTGATGCGCCACTGGCACACGCTGGGTGCCCTTGCCACGGCCGCCGCACTGGCCGGCTGTGGCAGCGGCAGCGATTCGGCCGACGCAGAAGCCCAGGTCGAAGACCCCGCCGCACCCGCCTCGGCCCCGGCGACAGCGGGCGGGCGCGCCACCTGCAACCTGGCCGGCTTCGAAGCCGCCATGCTGGCCACCGTCAACGCCCACCGCGCCGCCGGCGCGTCGTGCGGTACCGAGGGCAGCTTCGCGGCCGCCCCGGCACTGACCTGGAACACGCTGCTGACACAGGCGTCGCTGGCGCACAGCGAGGACATGGTGGCGCGCAACTACTTCAGCCACACCGGATCCGACGGCAGCAGCGCCGCCCAGCGCGCCACCGCGGCCGGGTACGCCTGGCAGCTGCTGGGCGAGAACATCGCCGCCGGCCAGCCCAGCGTGGCGGCGGTCGTCGCCGGCTGGATGGCCAGCCCCGGCCACTGCGCCAACATCATGGCCGCGAGCTTCAGGGACATCGGCGTGGCCTGCGTCAACGGCGGCAGCACGAACACCTACCGCACCTACTGGACGATGACCTTGGGGCTGGCGCGCTGAGCGCGCCGTGGCCTGTGCTGCGTCGTCTTCGAGGCTGCCGCGGGCGGCGTCACGCCGGCGGCGCAGCGTCAGAAGAGATCGTCCTGCGGAGGTACCGGCGGCACGATGACGCGCCCGCTCAGCGCGCGGGGCGCGCGCACCAGCGGCGCAGGCTGCGCCAGCAGGGCGCCAGGCCACGGCTTGAAGAACCTGGGCGCGTCGGGCACGCTGCACGCCAGCCACTCGTCATAGTCCGCCGGGTCGAGGATCAGCACCATGCGTTTCTCGTCGCCGGGGCGGTGCATGCGCTGGAACACCGGATGCCCGTCCGCGTTCACCGTCAGCATGGCGAAGCTGAACATCTCGACGCCTTCCGGGTTGCGCCATTTCGCGTAGATGCCTGCGATGCCCATCGGCACCGCGCCATGCTGCAGGATGCGCCAGCGCACCGAGCGGCCGGACTCCCAGCACGGTTCATAGACGCACTCGGCCGGCACGATGCACCGCTGCCCGCGGCGCCACGCATCGCGGAAGCTGGGCAAGCTGTGCACGGTTTCGCTGCGCGCGTTGTACGTGCGCCGGCCGAAGGCAAGTTCCTTTGCGAAGTGCGGCAGCAGGCCGAAGCGCCCGTCCTCGATCACCCGGTTGCCGCTGCCGTCTTCGTGCCGCCTGATGAACGGCGCGATGCCGAGCGGCCACACCTCGGGCTCGTTGCGGCGCCCTTCGGGCCGGGCTGCGCCGAAGTAGGCCAGCAGCCGGTCGTCACGGGTCACGGCTTCGTAGTTCGAGCACATGGTCTAGGGGTGGGCCGCAGCGGCAGGACGTATCCGGTGCGGCCGAAGTCCGGCCTGGAAGGCACCCACGCTGCGCCAGCGATGGGGCACGGTGTGCTCGCCTGCGGCACCCGTGCAAGCGGACGCACAGCTCCGGATGTGAGAAAGCCCTCGATCCTGCAGTGAAGGATCAAGGGCTTTGCGCGACTGGTGGCCTGGGGCTGGTTCGAAAAATCGTCCGCAACCCGTGCCAACACTAGCTTTTCTCATCTCTCCTGTTCTCTGGGTACATCGTTGGGTACACCAGACCAACCAAGAGGAACTGTGGAATCGAACCACGAGTCTGGATGTGATTGTCTCACGATTCAGGCGGTCCGTGTACCCTGAAGAAGGGCATCCCAGCGGAGGGCATGCCGGGCCACCAGAGAGGGCGGCGGCGAACCCCGGCAAGCGCCCTGGCGGGCGTCCGCGCCCCCCAGAGGCGGTTGCGTGGTCCTCCCCGATGCGCTATCATCGATGCATCAGCGTATGAACGGAGCAGCGAAAGCTGTGCGTTGATCCCACCCCGTAAGGGGCCCCCACCCAAGCGTAGGGATAGCCAAGAGGTCCGATTTTTTCCAACGCCCTCCCCTGTGGAGGGCGTTTTCATTTCGGCGCCTTGATCGGCCGGCCGTTCAGCGTGTTGTGCAGGATCACGAAGAACCCGATCTTCTTGCGCGACGGCCTGTTGGTATGCAGCCTGTCGCGCACGTAGGCGCTCTGCACGAACAGGTTCAACGGGACAGCCTTCGAGCTGGACCGCGAGGCGGTGAAGTACACCTCGTAGGTGTCCTCCTGTCCAGTCGCCGCGTTGAGCAGCCTCACTGTGAAGAAGTTGCCGTGGTCCGTGTGGAAACACGGTGATGTGGGCAAGGCACGCACGATCTCGGGCAACTGCTGGGACTGTGCGTAGCGCCCGAAATCAAAGACGCGCGTCTCGCGCGAATCCGCGTACCCCAGTGGCCCCTTCGGGTCCTCAATCCCGTCCGCGCCGCGCGTGAAGCAATGCAGGCTGAAGATCACCTGGACCGGATAAACGCGCGCCGGTTTGCCGGCCTGTGCGGCCTGCTCGAACGTATGCACGAAGGGGTGCAGGTGGGACAGGTCGTAGTTCGTGCCCTCATGGACGAATGGCCTCCATGCGATCATGGTTTGACCACGGACACGAGGCCCAGTCCCTTCTTGACCGCACGCGCCTTCCGGTAAGTCTTGCCCTCGGCGCGCTTGGCGATTTCCTCCTTCGCAAGCGGCTCCGCCCCAGCAATCAGGCCAGTCAGTCGATACTCATTGGAGTTGTGGCGCCCGCCCGGCTGCGGCCGCAGGATGCGCTCGATCATTCCGTCCTTTTCCAACTTTGCCAGCCGCCGGCGCACCGTGGTCGGGTCTTTGCCGATCGTGTCGGCGATCAGCTTCTTGGACGGAAATGCGAGCTGATTGGCCTTCCACCAGTGCGCCGCGATCACCAGCACGATATTCATGTCAACCGGGTCCAGGCCCAGCGCCTGCTGACGCAGGATGATGGTGCTGGGAATGCAGGTCCAGCCGGCATCCATCAGGGGCTTGCCCCATTTCTTTTCGTTTTCTCGCACCGCGGCCTTCGGATCGGATTCCAGCTCGGGTACAGGTGCGACTGCTGCAACGCTCATGACAATCTCCAGTTCGTTCGATGGCTCTCAGCATAAGCAAGCCAAGGCCGCGATCCCGGAGATCAGGCCGTACCCCAGGGAGGCACCTGCACCTCCCACCCGCTTATCTATGTTCCGTGTGCTATCGCTTGATGTGCTTACCCTGCATCCTTCTTCGGGGGGCGCACACACCGCCCAGGTGGGAGGCGACGCCACCTTCCACTGGAGGGCATCAACACCCCCCATAGGCGAAATTCTAGATGGTGGCCAGCGCCAGAAAACAACAAGCCAGCTCACGCCGCAGGCGTCTGAGCCTTGGCCGCTGGGTTTTTGCCATTCAGCCTCGACTTGAATCCCCGGTCCCGCGCGATGAACGCCGCCAGCATGTGCGGGATCAGCGCCACCGCATCCACCGGTGCCTGGTGCATCCGTCCATGCACCTCCGCGTAAGCATCGAGCTGCGCTTTCAGCTCCGCCGACAGCGTGATCGTGAGCTTGACCGCATCGGGCCTCGGTATCGGCCCCAGGCTCAGGCGATGGCCTGCCTTGCTCATTGACTTCCTCCCCTCTGGAAAAACAGCGGCTGGTAGGGTCGCAATACGATGTCTCGGCTCACAAGCAAGCGCACCGGCAACCCCGGCCGCGCGGTCAGCGTCGGCTGGATGTTCATGTTGCGCCGGGTCATCTCCTGTCCGACCTGGTTCACGCTGTCCTGCAGGCCGTCGCGCCCGGCAATCACCACCCGGTTGCCATCCTGGCGGTTCTCGGGTGCCGCCAGCTCGGCTCCGATGCCCAGCAGCGTGGTCAGCGCTGCGCCGGCGAACACGCGGTCCCAATGCCAGTCCACACTATCCTCCAGGCCGGCATAGCCGGCCGGGTCCGTGCCCACGAGGTTGTCCAACTGGAACGAGGACATGTCCGGCAGGATGACCCGGCTCCACACCACTTGCACGCGACTCTGACCGTAGCTCACCTGACTGTTGTACTTGCCCAGGATGCGCGAGCCCTGCGGGATCAGCAGGTATTTCCCCGTGGCCGTGTCGTAGACCGGCTCGGTCACGGTGGCGATCACGTCACCCGGCAGGTCCGACTTGATGCCCGTCACCAGCGCGCCCGCGATCACCGTGCCTGCCATCACCTGGTACGGTGAGGCCGGCAGTTTGAGGCTGCCGGAATTGCGGGTCTCCGTGGAGCCGGTTTTCAGGAAAGCCTCTTTCTGGTCCTGCCGGTTCTGCACCGCTGTCGGATCTGCCTGCGCGGCCGTCGAAGCCGGACCAGCCTCCAACGGGTCGAAGCCCGCGAGGCGGGAAGCTGGCGCCGCAGCGACCTGCGCCGGTACCGCAGCCGCGCGTTGGTTGCCCGACCGGAAGAACACCGACGAAGCCGCCGCCGCATCGGCCTCCTTGCGCAACGCATCGCGCTCGGCGGCAGCCGGGTCATGACCAGGCGGCGAATAGCTGGCCACCACCGGCGACTGCGACCTCACGATGGCCGGCCCCAGATCGCCCGGCAACGGTGGCCCCAGTTCGGGCACCGAGGGCGGCAGCTTCGAGTAGTCGGACGGAAGCTGGCTCAATCCATCGGAGCGCGAGACGCGATCCACGTTGTAAAGCTCGGTGTTCTCACCGGCGCCACGCTGGCGCGGCTGCAATGACCACATGGTGGCGCCCAGCACGGCCACGGCAACGCCACCGGCCAGGACCGCCAGCATGCGCCGGTTCAGGCGCATCACCGGGCGCGGCTGGGCGCGCAGCGCCACCGCCTCGGGTGCCACCTTGCCCGCCGGCGGCGCGGCAATTCCGGAAGTGTCGTCCTGGCTCATAGTCAGTCCCTTTGCACCGAAGCCGACGCAGCGGACACACCATCGGTGCGTTCAATGCGCACCACGTCGCCCTTGTCGGCACCCAGGCGCAGTTCGGCCGCGCCGAACAGCCGGTCCACGACGTAGTACGGCGAGCGGAAACGGTAGTTCACCAACTGCCCGTCGCCCTGCGCGCCAATCACGAACAGCGGCGGCAACTCGCCCTGGGCAATGCCCGCCGGGAACTGGATGTAGACCTTCTCGCCATCGTCGAAGGCGCGCAGCGGCTTCCACGACGGATTGCTGCCGCTGACCGCGTAGCGGAAACGGATCTTCTCCAGCGACAACCCGGTATCGACCGGCGCGCTCGCCTGCGCTGCGTGCGCCTGTCGCTGCAGGGCCAGCATGCGGTCCTTGGGGTAGTCCCAGGACACCGAGGCCATCCAGACCTTCTCGGTCGAGGTCAGTTCGATCAGGTAGGTGCGCCGGTTGGTCGTGATGACCAGATTGGTCTTCAAACCCGAGCGCACCGGCTTGACCAGCACGTTGACGCGCAACGCATCGCCACTGCCGCTGGACGTGTCGCCCACGATCCAGCGCACCGTGTCGCCGGCGGCCACTGTCACAAGCTCCTCGCCGGCCTGCAGCGAGACCACCGTCACGCGGCCTGGCGCCGCATAGACCTGGTACAGCGCACCGTCGCTGTACGGCCAGACCTGGATCGCATTGACGTAGCCCTCGCGCGTGGGCGCCACGCGCGCTTCCTCGTTCGCGCGCGACACCCGTATCTTCTCGTCGGCCGATTCGGGCACAGGCCTGGTTTCCGCGATCTCCGGCAAGGGCTTCAACTGCGCTGGCAGCGCCAGCGGCTGGGGCACGGCAACCACCTCCATCGGCTTGGGTGGGTCGGGCAGCGGCTGTGCCGTAACGGCCACCGGCTCATCGAGCGAGATCACCGGCGGCGGCTTGCCCTGCGTGGCGCAGCCGACGAGGAACATGAATGCGGCCAGCGGGATCCCCGGCAGTACGGATTTGTGCAAATGTGTCTTCATGGCTTTGCTCCTTGCGAGGCGTCGAGTTCACGGCTCCACGACAGCCCGTTGACGTAGATGCCCAGGGGGTTCTTGCGCAGCCGCTCCTCGGTACGAGGCGTCTGCAGCACGATGGACAGCACAGCGGTCCAGTGCTCCAGCCCGGCGGCCGCGCCGTTGACGTAGCGCCGCTCGGCCCAGCGCACCTGGAACGATGAATCGCTCGCGCGCACGACGCTGTTGACCTGCACCGTGACGGACTCCTGCCCCACGCGCGAGAACGGGTCGGCCGCGCGGGCGTAGTCGTTGAGCGTGGCCGCCCCCCGGTCGGTCGTGTAGTCGTAGGCATCGAGCCAGCTCTGCCGCACGATGATGGGATCGATGGACAGGGAGCGCACCAGCGAGATGAAGCGCGCCAGGTGGTGCGCCGTCTGCGCGTCGCTGGGCTTGTAGGGCGTAGCGGCTTCTCCCACCGCCCGCACCTGCCCGGCTGGGTCCACCTCGATGACGTACGGTGTGACGATGGACTGCGCCGAGCGCCACAGCAGGCCGCCAGCCATCAGCAACGCGAGCGACAAGGAACCGAAGGCCATGAGCCGCCAGTTCCGTGCCTGCACCCGGGCCGAGCCGATGCGCTCGTCCCACACCTGGCCGGCAGCTTGGTACGGCGTGGCAGGCTGCGGCGTGTCGGCGTAGCGCACCTGCGGTTTCTTGAATCGCATGGTCAGTTCTCCTTATGAATCGGAATCGCGCAGGCTCGGCCCCTGGCCGGAGCCGCCGCCATCGCCACCGCGCAGCGCGTGGGCGGTGGTGGTCGCGGCGTGGGTGAGTTGCTGGCGGCGATGCAGGCGCTTGGCCCAAGCGGGCTGTTCCTGTGTCTGCGCCGTAGCGGCGCCGGATGCGGCCTCGCCTGCGGCACCCTGACCGGATGCCGCACCCGCGCCGCCATCGGCAGCAGCGCCATTCCAGCCAGCGCGGAAGGGAGCGGCCATGCGTTGCCCGGCAGCGGAGGCGCGGGATGCAGCCGCGCGTCCGGTGGACTGCGCGCCGGTCTTGGCGACGTTGCCTAGGCCCGCCATCGCGCCCTTTGCGCCGCCGCCAGCGGCGGCGGAACCGGCCTGGAACGCCGACTTCGCACTGCTGGCCGCCGACGTGGCGGCGCGCGCACCGCTACCGGCCAGCTTGGCGGCAGCCGGGGC
>DAORHX010000111.1:0-9785 GCA_035438245.1 Rubrivivax sp. | reverse complement strand
AGCGCCGCCGCGCTGGCCTGCGCGGTGGCGGCCACGCGCGCGCCGCGCCTGCGCGAATTGCGCGAGCGCTTGGCGGAAGTCGAGCAGCTCTACCTGCAGCGCCTGATGACCACCCGCGACGCCAACGAAGGCCTGGCCGCCTTCCTCGAGCGCCGCCCACCCGCCTGGGAGCACCGCTGATGGACCACATCCCCGAAGTCACGCGCATCGTGCAGCGCTGCCAGGCGCTGTTCGACGACCTGCAGTTCACGGCAGTCAAGGACTGGAAGGCCGCCGCGCCCGGCCGCAAGGCGATCGGCTACATGCCGGTGTACGTGCCGCGCGAGCTGATCCATGCGGCCGGCATGCTGCCGGTGGGCATCCTCGGCGGCGGCGACGCGCTGGAGGTCATCCAGGGCGACGCCTACTACCAGAGCTACATCTGCCGCATCCCGCGCTCGACCATCGAGCTCGGCCTGACCGGCCGCCTGGACTGCCTGGACGGCATGCTGTTCCCGAGCATCTGCGACGTCATCCGCAACCTGTCGGGCATGTGGCAGCTGCTGTTCAAGGACAAGTACGTGCGCTATGTCGACGTGCCGCAGAACTACCAGGACGAGGTCGGCGGGCGCTTCTACGTGCACGAGATGCAGCAGATCCGCGACGACCTCGGTCGCCTGCGCGGCACGCCCATCACCGACGCCGAGCTGAACGCGTCGATCCGTGTCTACAACGACAACCGCCGCGCCATCGCCGATCTCTACGCCTACCGTGCCAGCAAGCCGTGGCAGGCGCCGACCTCCGAGGTCTACCTGCTGCTGCGCGCCGGCATGGTGCTGCCGGTGGGGGAACACACGTCGCTGGTGCGCGAGTACCTCGCCGCGGCCGAGAAGCTGCCGCGGCCCAAGCGCGACAACGCGCGCGTCGTCATCAACGGCTCGTTCTGCGAGCAGCCGCCGCTGGCGCTGATCAAGTCGATCGAGATGTCGGGCTGCTACATCGTCGACGACGACTTCATGCTGGTCACGCGCTGGCTGCAGCGCGACGTGCCCGACGACGGCGACCCGCTGGCCGAACTGAGCAAGGCCTTCCTGCACCACTCGGCCAGCACCGCCGCCAAGTACGACGCCACGCGCGAGGAGAAGGGCGTGTTCCTGATGAAGCAGGTGAAGACGCGCGGTGCCGAGGGCGTGATCTTCGCCGCGCCGTCGTTCTGCGACCCGGCGCTGCTGGAGCGGCCGATGCTGCAGGACGTGCTGGCCAGGCAGAAGATTCCCTACACCGCCTTCAAGTACGCGGAGAACACCGGCCAGATGGCGCCGATCCGCGAACAGGCCGGCACCTTCGCCGATTCCATCAAGCTGTGGAGCGCCGCATGAACACCCCCGTCTCGATGCCGACGCCGCTCGGCAAGCCCAAGGCCAAGCCGCAGGTCGTCAAGGAAGACGCGATGTGGCTGCAGAAAGAGCTGATCAACAAGAACTACATGGAGCTCGCGACCGCGCGGCAGCACAACCGCAAGGTCTCGGCTACCTTCGTGCCGGGCAACCTGAACGAGCTGCTGATGTGCTTCGACTTCGCGCGCAGCCTGCCCGAGACCAATGCGCTGCAGAACGGCATGCGCAAGAAGAGCGGCAAGTTCATCATGGACGCCGAGCGTGACGGCCAGAGCGAGGACGTCTGCACCTACGTCAAGGCCGACCTGGGCATGATGCAGGGCGGCGAGGTCGGCCCGACCGGCGAAGCGCTGCCGCGGCCCGACATCCTGCTGCTCAGCTACACCGGCTGCTTCACCTTCATGAAGTGGTTCGAGCTGATCCGCCACAAGTACGGCTGCGAGACGGTGATGCTGCACGTGCCGTACCAGGGTGACGGCAAGATCACGCAGAGCATGCGCGACTACGTGGTCAAGCAGCTGAAGGAGACCGTGATCCCGACGCTGGAGCGCATCTCGGGCGTCAAGTTCGACATCGACCGGCTGCGCCAGTACATGCGCGAATCGGCCAAGGCCGAGCAGGACCTGGTGCACGTGCTGCAGTCGGCGAAGAACCGGCCGAGCCCGATCGACGGCTACTTCGGCGCGGTCTACTACATCGGGCCGATCTTCACCGCCTTCCGCGGCACGCCCGAGGCCACCGAGTACTACCGTGTGCTGCGCGCCGAGATCGACGAGCGCGTGCGCCTCGGCAAGGGGCCGGTCACGCCCGACGGCGACATGGGCGAGGAGAAGTACCGGCTGATCGTCGAAGGCCCGCCCAACTGGACCAGCTTCCGCGACTTCTGGAAGATGTTCTACGAGGAAGGCGCGGTGGTCGTGTCGTCGACCTACGCCAAGGTCGGCGGGCTGTACGACTACGGCTTCCGCCACGACGCCGACAACCCGCTAGAGTCGCTGGCCGACTACTGCCTGGGCTGCTACACCAACCACAGCCTGCCCGGGCGCGTGAACATCCTGTGCGACTACATGGAGCAGTACCAGGCCGACGGGCTGCTGATCAACTCGATCAAGAGCTGCAACAGCTTCTCCGCCGGCCAGCTGCTGATGCTGCGCGAGGTGGAAAAGCGCACCGGCAAGCCGGCGGCGTTCATCGAGACCGACCTGGTCGACCCGCGCTACTTCTCGGCGGCCAACGTGAAGAACCGGCTGGAGAGCTACTTCCAGATGATCAAGCAGAAGCGCACCTACGGCCACGCGGTGCCCACCGGGCCGTCGGGCGCGCCGATCATCCCGATCGCCGCCGCCAGCTGAACCAGGAGCCCACGACATGCGCTGCTTCATCGGCATCGACCTCGGCTCCACCACCACCAAGGCGGTGGTGGTCGACGAGCACCAGAACGTCCTCGGCCGCGGCATCACCAACTCGCGCTCCAACTACGACACCGCGGCCACCGTGGCCAAGCAGGAGGCGCTGCTGGCCGGGCGCTTCCAGCTGTTCCGCCACGCGTTGGCGCAATCGAACGCGCTGAACGGCCATCTCGACGGTTTCATCGGCCAGCTCGAGCGCGACTTCCGCGCCGAGCAGTACCTCGAGCAGCTCGACGACCTGGAGCAAACCTGCCAGCGCAACCTCGACAAGTCCAGTTTCGGCGACGCCACCGGCGCGATCCGCGAGGCGCTGGGCGTGGTCTTCGTGCAGCTGCGCAAGGAGGCGCCCGAGCTGTTCGCGCCGGGCGCCAAGCGCAAGAGCGACTTCTTCCGCGACATCGCCGGCAGCCAGTACCTGGCCGCGGGCGAGGCGGTGGCCAAGGAGATGGGGCTGCGCTACGACTTCCTGCTCAACCTGTTCGACCGTTCGATCATCGAGGTGGAGAACCGCGTCTACACCGATTCGATGCGCCGGCACCTGCTGGCGGCGCTGGAGCGCAGCTTCATCGCGCTGCCCGAGACCGCGTCGCGCCGGCCGCAGATCGAAGCACCGATCAAGGGCGTGCTCGACACCGAGATGGAAGAGACCTACGTCGTCGGCACCGGCTACGGCCGCGCGCGGCTGCCCTTCAGCAAGGAGCACATCCGCAGCGAGATCCTGTGCCACGGGCTGGGCGCGCACGTCATGTACCCCAACACCGCCACGGTGCTGGACATCGGCGGCCAGGACACCAAGGCGATCCAGGTCGACCCGGCCGGCATCGTCGAAAGCTTCCAGATGAACGACCGCTGCGCGGCAGGCTGCGGGCGCTACCTGGGCTACATCGCCGACGAGATGAACATGGGGCTGCATGAGCTGGGCCCGATGGCGATGCAGTCGACGAAGGCGATCCGCATCAACTCCACTTGCACCGTGTTCGCCGGCGCCGAGTTGCGCGACCGGCTGGCGCTGGGCGACAAGCGCGAGGACATCATGGCCGGGCTGCACCGCGCGATCATCCTGCGCGCGATGAGCATCCTGGCGCGCTCGGGCGGCATCCGCAACGAGTTCACCTTCACCGGCGGCGTGGCCAAGAACGAAGCCGCGGTCAAGGCGCTGAAGGAGCTGGTGACCGAGAACTACGGCGAGCTGCGGCTCAACATCGACCCCGATTCGATCTACACCGGCGCGCTCGGCGGCGCCACCTTCGCGTGGCGCGCCGTGATGGAAGAGGGCAAATCCGCGGAGGCACGCACATGAAACCCATCCACACCATCGGCATCGACATCGGCTCCGGCGCCGTCAAGTCGGTGCTGTTCGCGTTCGACGAGCAAGGCAACCCGAGCTGGCTGGCCAAGCGCTGCGAGCGCATCCGCCGGCGCGACCCGATGACGCTGGCTTCGGAAGGCCGCGACGGCGTGCTCGAGGACGCCCAGCTGGCGGCCAACGACGTCGCCTACATCGCCACCACCGGCGAGGGCGAGAACGTCAGGTTCGCCACCGGCCACTTCTACTCGATGACCACGCATGCGCGCGGCGGCGTGTTCCTGCAGCCGCAGGCGCGCGCGGTGGTCGACATCGGTGCGCTCAACGGCCGTGCGATCTCGGTCAACGAGCGCGGCAAGGTGCTGAGCTACAAGATGACCAGCCAGTGCGCGTCGGGCTCGGGGCAGTTCCTGGAGAACATCGCGCGCTACCTCGGTGTGGCGGTCGAGGAGATCGGGCCGCTGTCGAAGACCTCGCAGGACCCGGAGAAGGTCAGTTCGATCTGCGCGGTGCTGGCCGAGACCGATGTCATCAACATGGTCAGCCGCGGCATCGCCACGCCCGACATCCTGAAGGGCATTCACCTGTCGATGGCCTCGCGCATCGTCAAGCTGCTGAAGGTCACCGGCGTCAAGGACGGCGTCGCGCTGCTCACCGGCGGCCTGGCGCTGGACACCGGGCTGCTGGCGGCGATCCAGGAGGAGATGGTCAACGAGAAGGTCAAGGTCAGCGCCGAAGCGCATGTCGACTCGATCTATGCCGGCGCGATCGGCGCCGCCATCTGGGGCGCGTACCGCCACGCCAAGCTCAACGAACTGGAAACGGCCGCCGCCGCCTGAGGAGCAACTGACATGGCCCTGCTGATCAACGACGACTGCACCGCCTGCGACGCCTGCAAGCCGGTGTGCCCGAACGAAGCCATCGCCGTCGGCGATCCGATCTACGTCATCGACCCGCTGCGCTGCACCGAGTGCGTCGGTGCCGAGGACGAGCCGCAGTGCAAGCTGGTGTGCCCGGCCGACTGCATCGTGCAGCACCCGGACTTCGTCGAGTCGCCCGACGAGCTGATGGCCAAGTACGAGTCGCTGCACTGACGGCCTGCGTGCCCTGCTACGCGATCGACGGGCTGGTGCCCGTCGTCGACCCTGGCGCCTATGTGCACCCGAGCGCGGTGCTGATCGGCGACGTCATCGTCGGGCCCGGCTGCTATGTGGGGCCGTGC
The DNA here is from genome assembly GCA_035438245.1 of Rubrivivax sp. Lineage (GTDB taxonomy): Bacteria > Pseudomonadota > Gammaproteobacteria > Burkholderiales > Burkholderiaceae_C > Rubrivivax. Next base: position 4,472 of record DAORHX010000111.1, on the reverse strand, counting down.
GCGTCGCTGCGCGCCGACTTCGGCCGCATCGTGTTGCGCCAGGGCGCCAACGTGCAGGACAGCTGCGTCGTGCACGGCTTCCCGTTCGCCGACACGGTGGTCGAGGAAGACGGCCACATCGGTCACGGCGCGGTGCTGCATGCCTGCGTCGTGCGCCGCGGCGCGCTGGTCGGCATCCACGCGGTGGTGATGGACGAGGCGGAGATCGGCGAGCAGGCGATCGTCGCCGCCTGCGCGTTCGTGCGCGCCGGCATGAAGGTGCCGCCGCGCTGGCTGGCCGCGGGCATGCCGGCGCGCAACCAGCGCGAACTCAGCGAGCAGGAGATCACCGCCAAGCGCGAGGGCACCGCGATCTACCAGGACCTGGCGCGCCGCTGCCTGGCGACGCTGGCGCCGGTGCATGCGCTGGCCGAAGCCGAGCCCGAGCGGCCGCGGCTGGCGGTGCCGGTGCACTGGGTACGGCGCTGACACGGCGATCCGCAGCATCGGCCGCAGCCGGCTCACGGCGCAAAGCCGCCGAATGGCGAACAGCCTTCACCACAGCAACCGTGTTTGAAGTCAAGCGGCTTTGGGCGTGAGGGGGTGCTTGTCGGGGTCCCAGAGGGAGCCGTCGCGCAGCATGGCGTTGAGGATGGGCAGCAGCTTGCGCATGCACGCCACGATGGCCACCTTCTTGGGCTTGCCCGCGGCCAGCAGCTGGCGCCGGCGCAGCATGAGCGCGCCCAGCGCCTCGCGGTACGCATCGCCGCGCGGCGTGATGTACCTGGCGCGGTCCTTGTGGCGCGAGAGCACGTCAGCGAAGTCGCGCAGCATGCGCGCATCGACCCGGTCGGTCTTGGCCAGGGTCCCCATGGACATGGGCGTTGTCACGCGACTGGCGCGGGTTGACGCGCGCCACGCCCAAGCTCGCCTTGTGCAGCGCGCACACCAGGCCGCGCTCGTAGCCGCCGGTGGCCTCGATGACCACCAGGTCCACATCGGCCGCCCGCAGCTTCGCGAGCAGTTCGACCTGTCAGTCGAACCTGCCGGCTTGCCGTGGACAACACGGCGTGTTGGTATTCGGCTGCTTTGCGCAGCCAACGGCCATCCGCTCCTGTGCACGGCGCGGCATGGCGGCCGCGGTGACCGCCTGCGCGACGAAAGCCCATGGCCCGCCCGGGTCTTCATAATCTCCATCCTGCCCTTGTTTGCTGGAGCACGAGCATGGCCGACCTGTTCGACAACCCGATGGGGCTGATGGGCTTCGAGTTCGTCGAGTTCGCCTCGCCGACCACCGGCCTGCTCGAGCCGCTGTTCGAGAAGATGGGCTTCTCGCTCGTCGCCAAGCACCGCAGCAAGGACGTGCTGCTGTACCGCCAGGGCGACATCAACTTCATCGTCAACCGCGAGCCGAACAGCCTGGCCGGCTACTTCGCCGCCGAGCACGGGCCCAGCGCCTGCGCGATGGCCTTCCGCGTGCGCGATTCGCACAAGGCCTACGAGCGCGCGCTCGAACTCGGCGCGCAGCCGGTGGACGTGCCCACCGGGCCGATGGAGCTGAAGCTGCCGGCGGTCAAGGGCATCGGCGGCGCGCCGCTGTACCTGATCGACCGCTTCGAGGACGGCAGGAGCATCTACGACATCGACTTCGAATGGATCGACGGCGTCGAACGCCACCCGGCGGGCCACGGCTTCAAGATCATTGACCACCTGACGCACAACGTCTACCGCGGCCGCATGGCGTACTGGGGCGCGTTCTACGAGCGGCTGTTCAACTTCCGCGAGATCCGCTACTTCGACATCAAGGGCGAGTACACCGGCCTGACCAGCCGAGCGATGACCGCGCCGGACGGTCTGATCCGCATTCCGCTGAACGAGGAAGCCAAGCAGGGCGGCGGCCAGATCGAGGAGTTCCTGATGCAGTTCAACGGCGAGGGCATCCAGCACATCGCGCTGCTGACCGACGACCTGTTCGCCTCGGTCGACGCGCTGCAGATGGCCGGCGTGCCGGTGCTGACCGCACCGAACGAGGTCTACTACGAGATGCTCGAACAGCGCCTGCCGGGCCACGGCGAGCCGGTGAAGGAACTGCAGACCCGCGGCATCCTGCTCGACGGCTCGACGCAGAACGGCGGCAAGCGGCTGCTGCTGCAGATCTTCAGCGAAACGCTGCTCGGGCCGGTGTTCTTCGAGTTCATCCAGCGCAAGGGCGACGAAGGCTTCGGCGAAGGCAACTTCAAGGCGCTGTTCGAGAGCCTGGAACGCGACCAGGTGCGCCGCGGCGCGATCCCCGCCGCCAGCTCGACCGCGGCCTGAACCATGCTGCGCAAGCTCGACCCCGGGCAGGTGCGCGACGCGCTGGTCGCGCTGCCGCAGTGGACGCTGGACGAAGGCCGCGGCGCCATCCGCCGCGAGTTCCGCTTCGCCGACTTCGGCGAGGCCTTCGCGTTCATGTCGCGCATCGCGCTGGCCGCCGAGCGCGCCGACCACCACCCTGAATGGTTCAACGTCTACAACCGCGTCGACATGACGCTGACCACGCACGACTGCCAGGGCCTGTCGCAGCGCGACGTCGACATGGCGCGGCTGGCCGACGCCGCCTTCCAGGCGATGAAGGGAGCACGCTGATGCAACGGCAGCTGGTCGAGAACGGCAAGCACGGACTGGCCGCCAGCGGCCAGGGCGCGCCGGACAACGCCGACTGGACCATTGCGCAGGGCTGGGAGCGCTACACGGCGGAAGAACACGCGACCTGGAAGACGCTGTTCGAGCGCCAGACCCGGCTGCTGCCCGGCCGGGCCTGCGACGAATTCCTCGCCGGCATGCGCGAGCTGCCGATCGGGCCGCAGCAGATCCCCGACTTCCGCCGCCTGTCCGACGTGCTGGCCAGGCGCACCGGCTGGCAGGTGGTGGCCGTGCCGGGGCTGGTGCCGGACGAGGTGTTCTTCGAGCACCTGGCGAACCGGCGCTTCCCGTCGGGCAATTTCATCCGCAAGCCGCACGAGCTGGACTACCTGGAAGAGCCCGATGTCTTCCACGACGTGTTCGGCCACGTGCCGATGCTGATGAACCCGGTGATCGCCGACTACATCCAGGCTTACGGCGTCGGCGGCCTGCGCGCCAAGGCCCTGGGCAAGCTGACGCAGCTGGCGCGCGTCTACTGGTACACGGTCGAGTTCGGCCTGGTGCAGCAGCACGACGGCCTGCGCATCTACGGTGCCGGCATCGCCAGTTCGGCCAGCGAAAGCGTGTTCGCGCTCGACGATGCGTCGCCGCACCGCATCCGCTTCGATCTCGAACGCGTGATGCGCACGCACTACCGCATCGACGATTTCCAGGAGAGCTACTTCGTGCTCGGCCACCTGGACGAGCTGCTGGAGCTGGCGCAGATCGACTTCGCGCCGCTGTACCAGCGCATCGAGGGCCAGACCGAGTTCGCACCGGGCGAGCTGCTGGCGCACGACCGCGTGCTGACGCGCGGCACCGGCGCCTATGCGGCGTCGCGGCGTGCGCCGCAGGAAGGCTGACATGCTCACGTCGCGCACCGTGCTCATCACCGGCGCGGCCGGCCACCTGGGCCGCGCGGTGGCCGCCGCCTTCGACGCCGACGGCGCGCAGCTGGTGCTGGTCGACCGCGAAGCCGCGCCGCTCGAAGCGGCCTTCGGCGGCAACGGCGAGCGCCGCCTGCTCGCGCCATGCGACCTGCTCGACGCTGCCGCCGTGCAGCAGGTGGTCGATGCCGCGCTGCAGCGCTTCGGCCGCATCGACGTGCTGTGCAACATCGCCGGCGGTTTCGGCATGGGCGAGGCGGTGCACGAGACCAGCGACGCAACCTGGGAGCGGCTGCTCGACCTGAACGCACGCACGCTGCTGCACGCGGCGCGCGCGGTGGTGCCGGCGATGCTGGCGCGGCGCAGCGGCAAGATCGTCAACGTCGGCGCGGCCAGCGCGCACAAGGGCCTGGCGCGCATGGGCGCCTACACCGCGTCGAAGTCGGTCGTCGTCCGCCTCACCGAAGCGATGGCCGCCGAGCTGCGCGACCAGGGCATCAACGTCAACTGCGTGCTGCCGACGATCATCGACACGCCGGACAACCGCCGGGCGATGCCCGATGCCGACCCGTCGCGCTGGGTGGCCCCGGCCGACCTGGCGGCGGTGATGCGCTTCCTCGCCAGCGACGCCGCGCGCGCGGTGCATGGCGCAGCCCTGCCGGTGGCCGGGCTGAGCTGAGGTGAGGTGAGGTGAGGTGAGGTGAGGTGAGGTGAGCGCCTTCGACGACGACACGCGGCTCGAGCCGCTCGATGGCGGGTGCGCCTTCGCCGGGCACGTGCACGCGGCCTGGAACATCGGCGACAACCCGAACGGCGGCTACCTGCTGGCACTGGCGGCGCAGGCGCTGCGCCAGTGCACGCCGGCGCAGCCCGACGCGCTGAGCGTCACCGTGCACTACCTGCGGCCCGGCCTCGCGGACCAGCCCTGCCGCATCGACACCG
>DAORHX010000110.1:0-9815 GCA_035438245.1 Rubrivivax sp. | reverse complement strand
GTGCAGCAGCGGCGAGCGGTCGCCGTCGGCCGCCACCGCGACCAGTTGCCGAGCGGTGCCGGCCGGCCGGTAGGCGCGCGCGAACGAGGCCATCAGCCGCTGCTGCAGCCGCAGCGGCTCGGGGGGATAGGCCGGGCTGCCGATGACCGACAGCACGTGCGATGTGTGCGTCATGAAGGCCTTCGCATCGCCGCTGCGCGGCCGCGACAGCAGCAGGCGCACGACACGCGGATGCGCCTGCTGCACGCTGCGCGCGCCCGAGGTGGTCATGATCAGCGTCAGGCTCTTCACGCGCCGCGGGTGTTTGGCAGCGATGTGCTGCGCGATCATGCCGCCCATCGACGCGCCGCAGACGTGCGCGTGCTCGATGCCCAGCGCGTCGAGCACGCCCAGCGCGTCGGCCGCCATGTCGGCCAGCTGGTACGGCGCTCGCACGCGCAGCCGCAGCCGCTGGCGCAAGGCCTCGACCATCACGTTCGGCGTGCCCAGGCGGTCGAAGCCCTCGCTCAAGCCGACATCGCGGTTGTCGTGGCGGATGACGCGGAAGCCGCGCTGCACCAGCATCTGCACCAGCTCGTCGGGCCAGCCGATCAGCTGCATGCCCAGGCCCATGATCAGCAGGATCGGGTCGCCGTCCTCGGGGCCCTGGACGTCGACTTCGAGCTGCACGCCGTTGGCAACGATCTGCATCAATGGCCCGCCTGCGCCTGCGCCGCGGTACCGCCGCGCCACGGCCAGCGCGGCACGGCCCGCGCATCGAAGCGTTGCCAGTGCTGCGGGTCCTGGCGCAGCCGGTCGGCGATGACGTACAGCGCCAGCGGATTGACGCCCAGCCCCAGATGGCTGGCATGGATCTCGACGTTCTCGGTATGCGGCTGCTCGTCGTTCACGCTGCACTGCCAGGCGACGACGCCGTCGGTCCTGCTGTAGATCGAGGTCGTCGGCACCGTCGGCGCGCGCTTCAACCGCTCGGCGCGCTGCGCGTCGTGCTGCAGCGGCCGGCCGCTGTACAGCTCGTAGGCGTAGCTGACGTTGGTCGCCCGCACATGGCCGGAGAACGGCGAGCCGAGCGTGACCACGCAGCGCACCTGCGGCTGCAGTGCCTTGGCGAGTTCGCGCGCATACACGCCGCCCAGGCTCCAGCCGACCAGGCTGACCTTGCGGCCGTGCTTGCCAGCGACCTCGAGCACACGCTCGCGGCAGTCTTGCAGCACACCGCCGCGCGGCCGGTTGCGCCCCAGGCCCCAGTCGTACACGGCGTAGCCGAGCCGGCCGAGGAAGTCGCGCAGCGGGCGCGTGCTCAGTTCGCTGGCGCCCAGGCCGGGAAAGACGATCACCGGATGGCCATCGCCGGCCGGCAAGCGGCTCAGCCAGGGCATCAGCGCCATGGTCGCCGCGTATTCGAGCGGCGCGCGGCCGCCTTCCATCAGCAGCAACCACGGGCTGGGCGGGCGCGGTTCGCTCGCGGCATCGGCCATGCACGACTCCTTCGAAAAACTGCGGCTCATGTTAGCCGCACGGGCCCTGCCCCGTTGGAGCGCCCGCCCTAGACGTACCCTAGACGAACCCTGGGCGGCCGCGTCGCGCAAGCGACACGGCGCGGCGTTCAAGGCCGCTGCAGCGTCGCCGAAGCCTGGCGGCGCAACGCCAGCACCTCGTTGGCCGCGAGCGCGCCCAGCACCAGCATCCCGCCGCCGAGCACCGAGGCCGACGGTGCCTCGTCGGTGCCGAGCCAGACCCAGAGCACGCCGAAGACGACTTCGAGCAGGCCCAGCAGCGACACCTCCGGCGCGCTGAGCACGCGCGCGACGCGCACCGCCAGCAGGCACGGAATGGCCAGCTGCACCAGCCCCAGCAGCGCCAGCAGCCGCAGGTCGTGCGCCGTGGCCGCAAAAGGCAGGGACAGCGGCAGCGTCAGCCCCGCCGACAGCAACGCGCCCAGCAGCACCGGCGCCAGCATGTCGGGCGGCGGCGTGTGCCGTGGCTGGCGATACAGGTGCTGCAGCAGCGTCCAGTTGACGGCCGCGGCGATCGGCACGCCCAGCGCCACCGCGGTACCGAGCAGGTGGCGCGGCTCGCTGCCCGACAGTTCGGTGCCGTACATCCAACCGATGCCGGCGCCGGCGACGACGATCGCGCCCCAGGTGCGCGGTGCCAGCCGGTGGCCGAGCGCGATGCGCGCAGCCAGCGCGGTCAGCAGCGGCGCCAGCGCCATCGTCACCAGCACGTTGGCCACGGTGGTCAGCGTGATGGCCATCATGAACGCGGTGTACATCACGCACCAGCACAGGCCCGAGATCCACAGCGCACGCCCGCCGCCGCGCAGCGTGCGCCACAGCGTCGCCGGGCCGCGCATCCAGCCGAGCATCAGGGCCAGCGCCAGCGCGTTGAACAGGCTGCGCCAGAACGTGGTCTCGAAGCCGCGCGCGCTGTCCAGCTGGCGCGTGACGATGCCCGCGATGCTCCACATCAGCGTCACGCAGACCATCAGCAACACGGCACGCCGATGCGTCATGAGTACTCAGAGGCCCGCGCAGCGGACCGGACGTCATTCATGCTGGAGCCCCTCTCGGAGGGGGCTCGGGGGAGCCCACGGACACTGCGCCGCGCGTGGGCCGTGGAGCCGTCAAGCGGCTTCACGGCTCGCGCGCTTGCGCTCATGCTCCTTCAACCACCGCTTGCGAATGCGGATGCTCTTCGGCGTGATCTCCACCAGCTCGTCGTCGTCGATGAACTCCACCGCGTACTCCAGCGTCAGCAGGATCGGCGGCGTGATCTTGATCGCGTCCTCCTTGCCGCTGACGCGGAAGTTGGTCAGCTGCTTGCCGCGCACCGGGTTGACCACCAGGTCGTTGTCGCGGCTGTGGATGCCGATGACCATGCCTTCGTACAGCGGATCGCCGGCCTTGACGAACATGCGGCCGCGGTCGTCGAGCTTGCCCAAAGCGTAGGTCACGGCCTCGCCGTCGTCCTGGCTGATGAGCACGCCGTTCTTGCGCCCGGCGATCTCGCCCTTGTAGGGCTCGTAGCCGTCGAAGATGTTGCTGATCAGCCCGGTGCCGCGCGTCAGGTTGAGGAACTCGTTCTGGAAGCCGATCAGCCCGCGCGCCGGAATGCGATAGTCCAGCCGCACACGGCCCATGCCGTCGGGCTCCATGTTGACGAGCTCGGCCTTGCGCTCGCCCAGCGCCTGCATCACGGCGCCCTGGTGCTGGTCCTCGACGTCGGCGGTGACCAGCTCGATCGGCTCCAGCCGCTGCCCGGCTTCCTCCCTGAAGACGACACGCGGCTTGCTCACCGCCAGCTCGAAGCCCTCGCGGCGCATGTTCTCGAGCAGGATCGTCAGGTGCAGCTCGCCGCGGCCCGAGACCTCGAACACGCCGTCCTCGTCGGTGTCGCGCACGCGCATCGCCACGTTGCTCTGCAGCTCGCGGTCGAGCCGGTCGCGGATCTGCCGGCTGGTGACGTACTTGCCTTCGCGCCCGGCCAGCGGCGAGTTGTTGACGCAGAAGTTCATCGTCAGCGTCGGCTCGTCGACGTTCAGCATCGGCAACGGCACCGGGCGGTCAATGTCGGTCAGCGTGACGCCGATGCCGATGCCCTCGATGCCGTTGATGAGCACGATGTCGCCCGGCCCGGCCTCGGTGGCCTGCTTGCGCTCCAGCCCCTCGAACTTCAGCACCTGGTTGACGCGCGCCTTGAACGGCGTGCTGTCGGGGCCGGCGTACACCGCCACGTCCTGCATCGGCCTGAGCGTGCCCTGGTTGACGCGGCCGATGCCGATGCGACCGACGTAGGTCGAATAGTCGAGCGAGCAGATCTGCAGCTGCAGTGGATCGTCGGCATTGCCTTCATGTGCCGGCACGTGTTCGAGCATCGCGTCGAACAGCGGCGCCAGGTCCTTGCCGACCTCGCCGGGTGTCAGCGTCGCCCAGCCGTTCAGCCCCGACGCGTAGACCACCGGGAAGTCGAGCTGCGCCTCGCTGGCGTGCAGCTTGTCGAACAGGTCGAAAGTGGCGTTGATGACGTAGTCGCAGCGCGCCCCGGGGCGGTCGACCTTGTTGACCACGACGATCGGCTTCAGGCCGAGCGCCAGCGCCTTCTTGGTGACGAAGCGCGTCTGCGGCATCGGCCCTTCGACCGCGTCGACCAGCAGCAGCACGCTGTCGACCATCGACAGCACACGCTCGACCTCGCCGCCGAAGTCGGCGTGCCCCGGCGTGTCGACGATGTTGATGTGCGTGCCCTTCCATTCCACGGCGCAGTTCTTCGCCAGGATGGTGATGCCGCGTTCCTTTTCCAGGTCGTTGCTGTCCATCACGCGCTCGGCGACCTTCTCGTTCTCGCGGAAGGTGCCGCTCTGGCGCAGCAGCTGGTCGACCAGCGTGGTCTTGCCGTGGTCGACGTGGGCGATGATGGCGATGTTGCGTATGGCTCGGCTCATGGCTTGCTTTCGATGCAGCCCGCGACTTCGGCGGGCGTGAGCAGGCGGTCGGCGATCAGCTCGCCGCCTGCGATGTGGGCGCTGCCGAGGAAGGCATCGCGCGGTCCGTAGACGCGCACCGCGGCAGCGTCGGCCAGGCTGACGCGGCGGCGCAGCCCGGTGAGGAAGCGGCCGGCCTCGTCGTCGGGCAATTGCACGCGCGGCCAGCCGGCCAGCAGCGCGTCGGCCGGCTTCAGCTGCGCATCGCGCTGTGCTTCGTCCATGCCGGCCAGCGCGTCCAGCATCAGCGCGCCCTCGACCGTCAGGGTACCGCTGGCGGTGCGGCGCAATGCGCTCAGGTGCGCTCCGCAGCCGAGTTGCGCGCCGATGTCCGCCGCCAGCGTGCGCACGTAGGTGCCCTTGCTGCACAGCACGTCCAGCACCATCGTGTCGCCTTGCCAGGCGACGACATCGAGGCGATGGATCGTCACGCGCCGCGGCGCGCGCTCGACCGCCACGCCCCTGCGCGCGTACTCGTACAGCGCGCGGCCCTCGTGCTTCAGCGCCGAGTGCATCGGCGGCAGCTGGTCGAGTGTGCCGACGAAGCGCGCGATCGCGGCGTCGATGGCGACGCGGTCCAGCGTCACCTCGCGGCGTTCCAGCACGTCGCCCTCGGCGTCGCCGGTGCTCGTCGTCTGGCCGAGCCTCAGCGTCGCCAGGTAGCGCTTGTCGGCGTCCAGGCTGGCTTGCGCGAACTTGGTCGCCGCGCCGAAGCACAGCGGCAGCAGCCCGGTGGCCAACGGGTCCAGCGTGCCGGTGTGGCCGGCCTTTTCGGCGCGGAACAGGCGCTTGGCCTGCTGCAGCGCGTCGTTGCTGCTCAGCCCCAGCGGCTTGTCGAGCAGCAGCACGCCGTGCACGGCACGGCGCGGGATGCGCTGGCGCGGCGGCATGCTCACTCGTCGTCCTTTGCCCGGCTGGCGTTCGCCCTGGCGATCAGCGCGCTCAGGTCGGCGGCGCGTTCGGTCGTGCGGTCGAAGTGGAAATGCAGCGTCGGCACGGTGTGGATCTGCAGCCGCTTGAACAGGCTGTTGCGCAGGAAGCCGGCGGCCTCGTTCAGCGCCTGCTCGCACTCGGCCACGTCGCCGCTGAGCAGCGAGAAGAACACCTTGGCATGCGCGTAGTCGGGCGAGACCTCGACCGCATTGATCGTCACCATGCCGATGCGCGGATCCTTCAGCTCGCGCACGAGCGCGGCCACGTCGCGCTGGATCTGGTCGGCGACACGGAAGCTGCGGTTCGGGATGGCTTTCTTGTGACGCATGTGTCCTCTCAAGCACAAACCCCGCCGGCTGCGGCGGGGTTTGCTGCGGCGCGCTCGTCTCGCGCTACAGCGTGCGCGCCACTTCCTTGATCTCGAAGAACTCCAGCTGGTCGCCTTCGGCGATGTCGTTGTAGTTCTTGACCTTGACGCCGCACTCGAAGCCTTCCTTGACCTCGCGCACGTCGTCCTTCATGCGGCGCACGCTTTCGACCTCGCCGGTGTAGACGACGACGTGGTCGCGCACCACACGCACCCGCGCGCCGCGGCGCACCAGCCCGGCGGTGACCATGCAGCCGGCCACCGTGCCGATCTTCGAGGCGACGAACTTGGTGCGGATCTCGGCCGTGCCGATGACTTCCTCGCGCTGTTCGGGCGCGAGCATGCCGGTCATCGCCGCCTTCACCTCGTCGACCGCGTCGTAGATGATCGTGTAGTAGCGCAGGTCGACGCCGTTGCCTTCGGCCAGCTTGCGTGCACCGGCATCGGCGCGCACGTTGAAGCCGACGATCACCGCCTTGGAGGCGATCGCCAGGTTGACGTCGCTCTCGCTGATGCCGCCGACCGCCGAGTGCACGACCTGGATCTTCACCTCGTCGGTGCTCAGCTTCAGCAGCGCCTGTGCCAGCGCTTCCTGCGAGCCCTGCACGTCGGCCTTGATGATCAGCGGCAGCACCTGCGCCTGGCCCTCGCCCATGCTGTCGAACATGTTCTCCAGCTTGGCGGCCTGCTTGGTGGCGAGCTTGACGTCGCGGTACTTGCCCTGGCGGAAGGTGGCGATCTCGCGCGCGCGGCGCTCGTCGCCCAGCACCATGAAGTCGTCGCCGGCCTGCGGCACCTCGGTCAGGCCCTGGATCTCCACCGGAATCGACGGACCGGCCTCGTCGGTGGTCTTGCCGTCCTCGTCGAGCATCGCGCGCACGCGGCCGTAGGCCGAGCCGGCGAGCACGACATCGCCCTTCTTCAGCGTACCGCTTTGCACCAGCACGGTGGCCACCGGGCCGCGGCCCTTGTCCAGCCGCGCCTCGACAACGATGCCCTTGGCCATGGCGTCGGTCGGCGCCTTCAGCTCCAGCACCTCGGCCTGCAGCAGCACCTGCTCGAGCAGATCGTCGATGCCCTGGCCGGTCTTGGCCGACACCGGCACGAACGGGGAATCGCCGCCGAAGTCCTCGGGGACGACCTGTTCGGCGACGAGCTCGCTCTTCACGCGCTCGACATTGGCCTCGGGCTTGTCGATCTTGTTCATCGCCACGACGATCGGCACGCCGGCCGCCTTGGCATGGTGGATCGCTTCCTTGGTCTGCGGCATCACGCCGTCGTCGGCCGCCACCACCAGCACCACCAGGTCGGTGGCCTTGGCGCCGCGCGCGCGCATCGCGGTGAACGCGGCGTGGCCCGGCGTGTCGAGGAAGGTGATCATGCCGCGCGGCGTCTCGACGTGGTAGGCGCCGATGTGCTGCGTGATGCCGCCGGCCTCGCCCGAAGCGACGCGCGTGCGCCGGATGTAGTCCAGCAGCGAGGTCTTGCCGTGGTCGACGTGGCCCATCACCGTGACCACCGGCGCGCGCGGCTTGTCCTCGCCGGTGGTGGCGGCAGTCTCTTCCTCGAGGAAGGCCTCCGGATCGTCGAGCTTGGCGGCCAGCGCCTTGTGGCCCATCTCCTCGACCAGGATCATCGCCGTCTCCTGGTCGAGCTGCTGGTTGATGGTCACCATCTGCCCCAGCTTCATCAGCTGCTTGATCAGCTCGGAGGCCTTGACCGACATCTTGTGCGCCAGGTCGGCGACGCTGATCGTCTCGGGCACGTGCACTTCCTGGGCGCTGAACTCGGCCGGCGCACTGAAGCCGCTGCCCGTGCCCTCGCGCGTGTCGCCGCGGCGTGCACCGCGCGGTGCGCGCCAGCCCGGCCGGCCGGCGGAACCACCGTCGGTGCGCGCCTTGGCGGCACGCCGCTTCGCGGCATCGTCGGCCCAGCTGGAAGACAACTTCTCCGACTTCAGCGCCTTCTTGTCGCCCGGCTTGGCGGTCGTGGTCGCCGTGCCCGGCGCCGCCTTCGGCTTGTGGATCGTGCCGGTGATGCCCTCCTTGGTCGCGTCGGCCGGCTTGGCCGGCTCCGGCGCCTTGGCGATGAGCACCTTCTTCGGCGCGTTCATCATCGCGCGGATCGCCGCAGCCTCGTTTTCGGCCAGCTTGCGACGACGGTCCAGGTCGGCCTGGCGCGCCTTGTCCTCGGCCTCGATGGTCGAGGCCTTGATGACGCGCAGCGCCGGCTTCGCCGGCTCGGCCGGGGCCGCCGGCGGCGGCTCGGGCGCAGGCGCGGGCGCGGGCGCTGCAGCCTTGTCCTTGTCCTCGGCCTTCGCCGCTGCGGCGGCCTCGGCGGCAGCCGCCTGCTCGCGTGCGCGCGCTTCGGCAGCTTCGCGCTCGGCACGCTCTTGTTCCTCGCGCTGGCGGCGGCGTTCCGCGAGTTCCTCTTCCTGCTTGCGCAGCGCCTCGGCCTGCGCGCGGGCTTCGGCCTCGCGGCGCTGCAGTTCGGCCTGCTCGGCCGCAGCCGCCGCGGCTGCCGCGGCTTCGTCGACGCCGGGCGCGACATCGTCGCGCTTGACGAAGACACGCTTCTTGCGCACCTCGACCTGGATGGTGCGCGCCTTGCCGCTGGCGTCGGCCTGCTTGATCTCGCTGGTCGACTTGCGCACCAGCGTGATCTTCTTGCGCTCGGTGCCGCTGGTGCCGTGCGCGCTGCGCAGGAACTCGAGCAGGCGCTCCTTGTCGGCTTCGGTCAGCGTCTCGCTGGCCGACTTCTTCGACACCCCGGCCGACTCCAACTGCTCGAGCAGTGCGGCCGCGGGGCGATTCAGCTCCGTGGCTAGCTGGGCGACGGTGGTCACGGCCATTGTGGGTCTTCCTTCAGTGCAGCGATGTGGCGTGTCAGGCGGCGAACCAGTGTTCGCGGGCCTTCATGATCAGGGCCTTGGCCCGCTCGTCGTCGATGCCGGTCATCTCGGTCAGCTCGTCGACGGCCAGGTCGGCCAGGTCGTCGCGCGTGTGGATGCCGCCGTCGGACAGCTTGCCGATCAGCTCCGGCGTCAAGCCTTCGAGGTCGCGCAGATCCTGCGAGACGTCGTCGACCCGCTCCTCGCGCGCGATCTCCATCGTCAGCAGCGCGTCCTTGGCGCGGGTGCGCAGCTCGTTGACGGTGTCCTCGTCGAAGGCCTCGATCTCCAGCATCTCCTGCAGCGGCACGTAGGCCACCTCTTCCAGGCTGGTGAAGCCCTCGGCGATGAGGATGTCGGCGACCTCGACGTCGACATCGAGCTTGTCGACGAAGAGCTGGCGCACGGAGTCCGATTCCTCGCTCTGCTTGGCCTGCGACTCTTCGGCGGTCATGATGTTGATGCGCCATCCGGTCAGCTCGCTGGCCAGGCGCACGTTCTGCCCACCGCGGCCGATGGCGATGGCGAGGTTTTCCTCGTCCACCACCACGTCCATGGCGTGCTTTTCCTCGTCGACGACGATCGACTGCACGTTGGCCGGCGCCAGCGCGCCGATGACGAACTGCGCCGGGTCCTCGGACCACAGCACGATGTCGACGCGCTCGCCGGCGAGCTCGGTGGTCACGCCGTTGACGCGCGAGCCGCGCACGCCGACGCAGGTGCCGATCGGGTCGACGCGGCGGTCGTGGCTGACCACCGCGATCTTCGCGCGGCTTCCCGGGTCGCGCGCGCAACTCTTGATCTCGAGCAGGCCCTGCTCGATCTCCGGCACTTCCTGGCGGAACAGCTCGACCATGAAGCCCGGGCTGGAACGCGACAGCATGATCTGCGCGCCGCGCTGCGTCGGGTCGATGCCGGCGATGAAGGCGCGCACCCGGTCGCCGGAGCGCAGGTTTTCCTTCGGGATCATCTCGCTGCGCTTCAGGCGGCCTTCGACGCGGCCCGACTCGACGATGATGTCGCCCTTGTCCAGGCGCTTGACGGTGCCGACGAAGATCTTCTCGCCGCGCGACAGGAAGTCGTTGAGCAGCTGCTCGCGCTCGGCGTCGCGGATCTTCTGCAGGATCACCTGCTTGGCGGCC
>DAORHX010000109.1:0-9818 GCA_035438245.1 Rubrivivax sp. | reverse complement strand
GCCGGCGTGGGCCGCCAGACGCTTGAGCCGGATGGTGCAGGCGTTGGCCTCGTCGAGCCGTGCCTCGCGGATCAGCAGGCGGATGCGCTCGTGCAGCATCGTCGCCACCAGCCGATCCCAGCCGCGGTTGTAGCCCATGGTCTCGCCGCGTTCGAGCTGCTCGTAGGCCTGGGCGTGCTGGCCCTGGCGCTGCGCGGCCAGCGCCAGCACCTGGTAGGCCTGGATGGCGCTTTCGTGCATGGCGGTGTTGTCGATCAGCGGCTGCAGCGGCGCCAGCAGCTCCTGCGCCTGGAGCCATTCGCCGCGTTGGTAGTGCAGCTGCGCCAACAGCGGCGCGGCCAGCGCCGCCGAGACCGATAGCGCGCCGCCGTACTGGTGCGCGTAGCGCAGCGCCTCGCGCGCGTGGCGCTCGGCCAGGCCCAGGCGCGCCTTCTCCAGTTCGACGCTGCCCAGCAAGGTGTGGCGGTAGACGGTGGAGAAGGCGTTGTGCTGGTCTTCCTCGGCCTTCGTCGCCAGCCAGGGCTGTTCGTAGGCCTGCACCAGCGCGCCCGCCTTCCAGTACACATAGCGCAGCACGTTGCCGACGGCGTTGCGCGTAAAGGTGTCGGCGTTGCGCGGCGCGCTCTGCCACTGGCGCGCCAAGTCGCCGGCGGCGAGCGAGTCGTCTTGCAGCGCGACGTTGACGGCGCGGATCGCCAAGCATTCGGCCAGCGTGTCCGTCAGCGGTTGGCCTTGCAGCCGCGCGTGCGCAGCTTGCTCGATGTCGGCCAGCAGCGGCTCGGCCTCGGCAAAGCGCGTGGCCAGCGCCAGGCCCCAGGCAATGGCCAGCTGCACGCGCGGCTGCCCGGCCAGCAGCTCGGGCGGCAGCTGGCGGCGCCAGGCGAGCAGCGTCAGCAGGTCGCCGGTCTGGACCAGCGCCATGCCGCAGTGCGCTAGCCACTGGGCGGCCTGGTCCTGGTCGCCCGCCTGCAGTGCGTGGCGCACGGCGTCGCTCCAGGCGCCTTGCTGCACAAACCAGCGTGCGGCCCGCCGGTGCAGCATCGCGGCGTCCAGCCCCAGGCGGGCGAGCACCTGCGTCCGCAGGTGCTCGCGCAGCAGCTGGTGGATGCGCAGCCAGCGGCCCTCGCTGTCCATCGGCGCGATCAACAGGTGGTGCTGCTGCAGCTGCTGCATCTGCGCGGCGCTGTTGTCGCGCTCGCCGACGGCGTCGCACAGCGCGGGCGACAGGCGTTCGAGCACGGCGGTCTGCGCCATAAAGCGCACGGTCTCGCCCGGCAGGCTGTGCAGCAAGTCCTCGAACAAGGTGGCGAAGAGGGCGGCGCCGCCGTGCTGCGCCGGTGCGGGCGTGGCCTGCGGCGCCAGCGCCGCCAAGCGCAGTGCGGCGGCCCAGCCCTCGGTGCTGGAGTGCAGCGCGCCGATCTGTGCGCTGCTGTGGCGTGCCGTGCCGCTGCCGTTCTGCAGCAGGCGCGTGGCCTCGTCGAGGTCAAAGCGCAGCTGCGCCGCGTCCACGTCGTGCCACAGGCCGTGCGCGCGCAGGCGCGCCAGCGGCAGCGCGGGCGTGACGCGCGAGGTGATGAGCACATGCAGCTGCGGTGGCGCGTGGGCGATGAAGAACGCCAGCGCGTCGTGGATGGCGCTGTCCTCTATCCATTGGTAGTCGTCGAGCACGACGATGGCCTGGCCGTCAAAGTCCTCTAGGTCGTTGAGCAGCAGCGACAGCACGGCGCGCGGCGCGGCCAGCGCGCGGCCTTGCAACAGCGCCAGCGCCGCCTGGCCGACGTTCTGCCCCAGGCGCTGCAGCGCCTGCGCCAGCGCATGCACGAAGCGCGTCGGCTCGTCCTCGTCCTGGCTCAGCGTCAGCCAGGTGCAGTGCAGGCCCTGCGCCTGCCAGTGCGCGACCCAGCTGGCGGCCAGCGTGCTTTTGCCAAAGCCGCCCGGCGCGCTGAGCGTCATCAGCGGCAGCTGCAGCAGCTGCTCGCGCAGCGCGTCGAGCCGGGGGCGGGCAATGCTGCCGTGCGGCGGGCGCAGCACGCGGATCTTGGTGCGCAGAAAGGGGGCACTGGCGGACATGGGCGCCGAGTCTAGGGCCGGGCGCCGGCGCGGGGCAGGGGGCTTGCCCCATCCCCCACGGCATCCCCCGGGCCATCCCCCACCGCGCCCCCGCCGTGGCCGGCGCCGGGGGATAGGCGCGGGCGGCGCCGATTCCTAAAGTGGCCCCATCGCTTTTGACAACCACAGGAGACATGCCGATGGCCTACGTAGCCTTGACCCCGCTTGGCGCGGAGCCCGATTTTGTCGACGCCCCCGCCGCCATCCAGGCGACGGTGCGCCGCTTTGCCAGCGAGGTGCTGCGCCCGCTGGGGCGCGAGCTCGACCGCATGGCACCCGAGGCGGTAGTCGCACCCGACTCGCCGCTGTGGGCCATGTACGGCCAGTTCGCCGCCCTGGGCTTTGGCGTGGACGATTTGCTGGCGATGGAGCCGGCCGAGCGCGCCCGCACCATGGCGATTCTTTTTGAAGAGCTGGGCTGGGGTGATGCGGGCCTGGCGATCTCGATTGGCGCGGGGCTGATCCCGGCCATGGTCAGCGCGATCTTGGGCAATGGCTTTTGCCGCAGCATCGCCACCGACGCCAAGCTCGGCTGCTGGATGATCACCGAGCCCGACCACGGCAGCGACACGCTGGATCCGGCGCGCACCATCTTCCACCCCAAGGGCGAATACGGCCGGCCGAACTGCGTGGTGAAGATTGAAGGCGACTCGCTGGTGATTGCCGGCCAGAAATCGGCCTGGGTATCGAACGGCAGCATCGGCCAGGTCGGTATTCTCTACGCCGCCTGCGATACGGGCAGCGGGCCGGACACGAAGCACGGCGCCGTCGTCGTCGTGCCCATGGAGACGCGCGGCATTACACGCGGCAAGCCGCTCGACAAGCTGGGCCAGCGCGCGCTCAACCAGGGCGAGGTCTATTTCGACAACGTGCGCCTCTCCAAGGCCCACCTGCTCGCCGGGCCGGACCAATACCAGCAGGCCACCTACCTGGTGCACACCCTGGCCAACGGGCTGATGTCGGCCATCTTCACCGGCTGCGCGCGCTCGGCCTACGACCTGGCCTTCTCCTACGCACACGAACGCAGGGCCGGCGGCGTGCCCATCATCCGCCACCAATCGGTGGCGCAGCGGCTGTTTCACATGTTCCGCAAGGTGGAGGCGGCCTGCGCGCTCTCGCGCCGGGTGCTGCACTACAACTTTCAGGCCTCTGCCATGGCGCTGCAGGCGGCCATGGCCGCCAAGGTGACGGCCACGCAAACCGCGTTCGAGGTGGCCAGCGAGGCGGTGCAGATGCACGGCGGCAACGGCCTGACGCGCGACTACCCGGTCGAAAAAATCATGCGCGACGCACGCGCCTCGCTGATCGAGGACGGCTGCAACGAAATCCTCGCCATCAAGGGCGGCTACCGCCTGATGAACCCCGACCTGCTCTGAATCGCCCATCACACAAGGAGACAACACCATGGCATCGCAATACCAAGTCGTTCTGTACGGCGCCAGCGGCTACACCGGCAAGCTCGCCGCGTGGAAGCTGGCCGAGCGCCGCATTCCATTCATCGCCGCCGGGCGCAACGCCGATCGGCTCAACGCCGAGATGGCCAAGATTCCCGAACTTGAAGGCCACGACTACCAGTGCGTGGGCGTGGAGCACAGCCGCGCCAGCCTGGCCGAGCTGTTCAAGGGCCGCCAGGTGGTGCTCAACGTCGTCGGCCCCTTCATGCAGCTGGGCGAGCCCGTTGTCCAGGCGGCGCTGGATGCCGGCTGCCACTACTTTGACACCACGGGCGAAACCGACTGGATGCTGTACCTGCAAAAGGAATTCGGGGCCGCCTTTGCGGCGAAGGAGCTGGCGCTGTGCCCGGCCAATTCCTATATGTGGAACGAGGGCGCGATTGCCGCAGAAATTGCGTTGGAGACGCCCGGCATCGACACGCTGGATTTGATGTACTACGGCGACTCGCAGATCAGCGTGGCCTCGACCATGTCCTTCCTGCGCATGTGCACCAAGCCCATGTACTACCTGAAGGGCGGCGAGCTGGTGCAGTGGCCCTGGGCACAGGCCTACGACGTGACCGTGCCCGGCGTGCACCGCATCCTGAAGGGCATGCCCTGGGGCGGCGCGGGCGAGCCGGTGTGGTACCAAGGTGATACGCGCGTCAAGAACTGCCAGGTGCTGTTCGCGCTGGGCAACCAGGAAATGATGATGGCCGTGCTCGGCGTGCTGCAGCAGTTCGAAAAAGACCACCGCAACCTGGACGCCGCCGCCCAGGAAGCCGTGACCAACGCCATCGGCCAGCAGATCACGCAGGTTGAGCCGCCGCGCGAGACGCCCGGGGTGCACCGCGCGCTGGTGTCCTGCCAGGCGCGGGGCAACACGCAGTCGGTCAGCGTCATCCTGCGCGGCAGCTGCGCCTATTCGCAGACCGGCGTGTTCGCCGCCGAGGCCGCGCAGCGCGTGCTGGCCAAGCAGCTCAAGGCGGTGGGCTTTGGCTCGGGCGCGCGCATCCTGGGGGCACGCCAGCTGCTGGCGGCGCAGGCCAACGAGGGCTTTCTGTCCTGGGAAGTGGTGACGCATTGATACTGCGTTTTTGATGGCTGCTGGCGCTTGTCTGACAAGCGCTGGCGGTCATTCCTGTTCAAGTTCCTGGAGCCGCTTGTGGAACCGGTTTTTGTCGCTGGCGTCGGCATGACGCCGTTTGGCCGCCATCTGGACTGGAGCATGCAAGAGCTGACGCGCCAGGCCGTGCAGGCGGCGCTGCAGGACGCGGGCTGCGCAGTGGAACAACTGCAGGCGGCCTACTTTGCCAACGCCACGCAGGGCCATATGGACGGCCAGCACATGGTGCGTGGGCAGCTGGCGCTGCGCGCCATGGGCGTGCAGGGCATTGCCATCGTCAACGTGGAGAACGCGTGCGCCAGCGCCAGCACCGCGCTGCACCTGGCGGTGCAACTGGTGCGGGCCGGCTCCGCCGACGTGGTACTGGCCGTGGGCGCGGAGAAGATGGTGAGCGTGGACAAGGCGCGCATGTTCGCCGCCTTCGACGGCGCCTGGGACGTACACGACACCGCCGCCAGCCAGGCGCGGCTGCTGGCCATGGGCCAGGGCATCACAGCGCCCGAGGGCAGCCAGTCACTGCGCCCCTACAGCGTGTTCATGGACATCTACGCCGCCATGGGCCGGATGCACATGCGCGAATTCGGTACGACGCAGCGCCAGTTTGCCGCCGTGGCGGCCAAGAACCACGCGCATTCGGTGCACAACCCGCTGGCGCAGTTCCGCGAGGCCTTCAGCGTCGAGCAGGTGCTGGCCGCGCCGCCGATCAGCTACCCGCTGACGCTGCCCATGTGCTCGCCGGTGAGCGACGGCGCGGCCGCGGCCATCGTCTGCAACGCGGCGGGCCTCAAGCGCCTGACGGGTGATGCGAACCGTGCGGTGCGCGTGCTCGGCTGCGTGCTGCAAACCGGCAGCGAGCGCGCGGCCGCCGATCTGGACAACCACCTGGTGAAGAAAGCCGCCCAGCGCCTGTACGAGCAAGCCGGTGTGGCCCCGCAGGACGTGGGCGTGGCCGAGGTGCACGACGCCACCGCCATCGGCGAG
The DNA here is from genome assembly GCA_035438245.1 of Rubrivivax sp. Taxonomy (GTDB): domain Bacteria; phylum Pseudomonadota; class Gammaproteobacteria; order Burkholderiales; family Burkholderiaceae_C; genus Rubrivivax. The sequence continues at coordinate 4,169 of DAORHX010000109.1, read as the reverse complement.
GTGCTGCAGTCCGAGCTGCTCGGCTTGGTGCCCATGGGCCAGGGCGGCGCGGCGGCCGAGCGCGGCGAGACGGCGATCGCCGGGCGCATCCCCATCAACCCCTCGGGCGGGCTGGAGAGCAAGGGCCACCCGATTGGCGCCACGGGGTTGGCGCAGATTTTTGAGCTGGTGACTCAGCTGCGCGGAGAGGCTGGTAGCCGCCAGGTGGCGGGCGCGCGCATCGCGCTGGCGGAAAACGGCGGCGGGCTTGCGGGCGTCGAGGAGGCAGTGGCCTGCCTGACGCTTTTGGCCAAGTGACGGAGACGCAGATGACGCAGCACGCAGACAACATCCTCGCCGGCCTGGTCGCCAACCGCGCCGCCGAGCTGCCCGACTTTCCCGTGCTGACCATCGAGGGCGCGGGCCAGCGCGCCGACGAGGTGCGCAGCTACCGCCAGCTGTGGGACAACGCGCGGCGCCTGGCGCAGGTCATGCGCGGTCTGGGTATCGCCCCGGGCGAGCGCATCGCGCTGTTGATGGCCAACCACGCCGAATTCGTCGAGGCCATGGTGGCGGCCAGCATCCTGGGTGCGGCCGTCGTGCCCATCGATCCGCGCACCAAGGGTGACAAGCTGCATTTCCTGCTCGCCAGCAGCCAGTGCAGCGCTGCCTTTGCCGCCGACTACGCGCTACCCCACTTGCAGCCGCTGCAAGAGCGCCTGCCCGGCCTGCGCTGGGCCGTGGCCTTTGCCACCGACGAGGGCGATCGGCCGCTGTCCGCCTGGGCCGGCGTGGTGGACTGGGAGGCCGTAGCGCCTTTGGCCGCGCCCGAGCTGCCCATCCTCACCACCGACCCCGATGCACCGCTCGAACTAATCTTCACAAGCGGCACCACGGGCGACCCCAAGGGCATCGTGATGACGCACCGGCGCTATTGCGAGACGGCGGCTCTCGCGCTGCGCCTGTTTGGCTACCAGCAGGACGACGTGTTGTATTCGGGCCTGTCGCTGACGCACGCCAACGCGCAGATACTCACGCTGGGCGCGGCGCTGGCCTGCCGCCTGCGCTGCGTGCTCTCGCGGCGCTTTACCAAGTCGCGAGTGTGGGACATCACGCGCAAATTCGGCGCCACCAGCTTCACGCTGCTCGGTGGCATGACAACGGCGGTCTACGCCGAGCCGCCGAAGTCGAACGACGCCGACAACCCGGTGCGCTTCGTCGTCTCGGCCGGGATGCCGGCGGCCATCTGGCAGAACTTCCAGCAGCGCTTTGGCGTGCAGATCCTGGAGTTCTACGGCGCGGCCGAAGGGGGCCTCGCCTTCAACTACCCTGGCCAGGGGCCGGTGGGCAGCATCGGCAAGCCGCCGCCCACACTCACGCACCGCATCGTCGATGAAGCGGGCAATGATGTGGCGCGCGGCCAGCAGGGCGAGCTGTTGTTTCGCCACGCCAGCGGCGATGCGTTCGTCGTGCAGTACTACGGCAACCCCGAGGCCTCAGCGCGCAAATGCCGGGGCGGCTGGCTGCACATGGGCGACGTGGTGCACGAGGATGCCGAGGGCTGGCTGTACTTCAACTACCGCAAGGGCAGCGGCATCCGGCGCAACGGTGAGTTCATCGCCACCGCTTTCATCGAAAAAGCCATCGCCGAAAGCGGCCTGGTCGACGACGTCTACGTCTACGGCGTCGCCAGCGCGCAATTGGCGCCGGGCGAGAAAGAGGTGGTCGCCGCCGTCGTGCCCAAGCCGGGCGGCGCGTTTGACGCGGCGCAGCTTTTTGCCCACTGCCGGGGGCAGCTTGAAGCGGGCATGGTGCCGGGCTTCATTCAGGTGCTCGAACACATCCCGAAGACCGCGTCGGAAAAGCCCCAGGACCGTTTCCTGCTCGACGCCTTTGCCGCCCAGCCCCACCAGGTGCACGCCCGCCGCGGCTGATGCCTATCTTTCCCCATGGAGACACCGATGGGCCTGGACGGTCTCGACCACGCACTCCGCGGGGGCAGCGGCTTCGGTGGCTGGCTCCTCGCGCGCTGGTGGCTTTTGCGGCACCACCAGTGCTCGCTGTCAGTGGTCGTCCAACAATCCCCAGTTGGAGGTGCAGACGAATTCTTGGACTACCTGAAGGGGTAGTTCATGTATTCATACGAGGATCGGCTTCGAGCGGTACGGCTCTACATCAAGCTGGGCAAACGAGTCGGCCCGCGCGCCACCTTGGCCCCAAGCGGACCGCGGGCACATCGTCGCCGACTTCGGCCCTCTTGGACGGGTCGAGCTCGATTTGGTCTAGAGTGCAACAAGTAGGGCCTGAGCCGGCGCAACATGCAAATCGAGCGCCCGCAGGCCGTCATCACGGCCTCGCGGTCCCGGGCAACAAGCGACGTTCGTCGGCCCGCGGGACTGCGGGCATGCAGAAGCGCGCGCGTGCCATTGGCGACGCTGGTACACCGTGAAACCAGACACTCACGCCGCTTCTCCAATCGCAGGTTGGATCAGTCAGGGCGGAAGCGATAGCCGATCCCCGCCTCGGTCAACAGGTGCTTCGGCATCGACGGCTCGTCCTCGACCTTCTTGCGCAGATTGGCCATGTGCACGCGCACGTAGTGCGTGTCCTCGGCATGACCGGGCCCCCACAGCACCTTCAGCAGTTGCCGGTGCGTGACCACGCGGTCAGGCTGCGAGGCCAGATGCATCAACAGCCGGTACTCGATCGGCGTCAGGTGCAGCGGCTCGCCGTCGCGTTCGACCACGCGCCGCGACGCATCGACGCTGATCCGTCCGAAGCGCAGCACCGGGTCGGCCGAAGCCGAGGTGAGTGCCTGTCGCCGCAACTGGGCGCGCACGCGCGCCAGCAGCTCGGCGGCGCCGAAGGGCTTGACCAGATAGTCGTCGGCACCGGCGTCCAGCGCGGCCACCTTGTCGGCCTCGCCGCTGCGCGCCGACAGCACGATGACGGGCGCCGTCGACCAGGTGCGCAGTTCGCGGATCAGATCCACCCCGTCACCATCGGGCAGGCCGAGGTCGACGATGGCCAGCTCCGGGCGCCGGCTGCCGGCTTCGATCAGCCCGCGCTGCAGCGTCGCCGCCTCGTGCACCTCGTGCCCTTCCGATTGAAGCGTCATGCGCACGAAGCGGCGGATGTCGGGCTCGTCTTCGACCACGAGGATGCGGGCGCGCAGTTCCATCGCCAGACCCTAGGCGGATTCGTTGACGCTCGAACTGCCGTCGTCGGTCGGCGCTTCGCCGCGCGGCAGCTCGATGCGGAAGCGCGCGCCCTCGACACCGGCAGGGCCGACCCGGTTCTCGGCGCGGATCGACCCCCCGTGCGCGTGAACGATGGCGCGCGAGATCGCCAGCCCCAGCCCCACGCCCGGGGTCGCACTCTCCTTGCTGCCGCGCTCGAACTTCTCGAACAGCGCTTCCTCGCGCCCCGGCGGCAGGCCCGGGCCGTGATCGTCGACATCGATCGTCACCACCGACGACGAGGCCGCCGCGCTCAGTTCGATGGCGCTGCCGGCCGGCGTGTACTTGGCGGCGTTCTCCAGCAGGTTGACGAGCACACGCTCGAAGAGCACGGCGTCCAGTTGCAGCAGCGGCAGGTCGTCGGCCAGCCGCACGTGCATCGGCCGGCCGTGCAGCGCCGGCGCGCAGGCCGCCAGCGCGCTGCCGACCACCTCCTCCAGCGGCTGCCATTCGCGGCGCATCGGCACTGCGCCGGCTTCCAGGCGCGCCATGTCGAGCAGGTTGCCGACCATCGCGTTGGTGCGCAGTGCCGATGCGCGGATCGACTCGGCCACCTCCTGCTGCGCGGCTGACAGCGCGGGCGGCGTCATTGCCAGCGTGTCGGCCAGGCCGACCAGCGCGGCCAGCGGCGTGCGCAGGTCGTGCGAGATCGCCGACAGCAGCGAATTGCGCAGCCGCTCCGACTCGATCTGCACCGTGCTCGCGCGCGCCACGTCGACGTAGTGGATGCGTTCCAGCGAGATCGCCAGCAGCGACGCGCAGGTGTCGAGCGCGCGGCGCGGCTCCGGTCCCAGCGCATGGCGATCGGCAGGCTCCACCGCCAGCACGCCGCGCAGCCGCATCGGCGCCTTCAGCGGCAGCATCAGGCAGGCGCTGGCCGCCAGCGTGTCGGTGCCGAAGCCGGCCGCCTCGCCGCGGTCGAAGGCCCACTGCGCGACGGCCTCGTCGACC